>NZ_JAAGOG010000232.1:0-10641 GCF_010747425.1 Nostoc sp. UIC 10630 | reverse complement strand
GGGGCTGTGATTGAATCTACTCTTGAGTATCAGCAATTTGTTAGCTCCCTTGCCACACGACCGCAGTTTTTGAAACCTCCATCTCAATCAGCATTGTCCCCGCCTCAACAAAGCGCTCAATTCCACCCAAACCAAGAGGTTCAAAATCTCGCCCCTCCCGTCATCAAAGGCAAACCGATTCCGATGAACTATCCTTTAATGATGCATGGTGAGCCGAACCCACTACCTGTAAATACTTGCATTGATGCCATGCGCGGATATGGCAGAACTCACACTACTAGAGCTTATGAGCCTTACAAACAGTATGGGTTTAAGGAAGGCGATATTGCTCTGGCGACAGGTATTGATAAGCAAGTCGCCTTTCGAGTCGGTAAGCAGTATCAAATCACACCTGATATGATTGCTGACCCCGTTTATCAACAGCAATGGGCTGACATGGAAAAGCACTCACCCAAAGCATTACCAGAATTATTCACTGAAAAACAGCAGGTCTGGGGACTACATCTAGAGCCGTTGGGGGATTATGTGGAGGGTTTTATAGTCCCGTTTTCTGAACCGCAAAACAGAGCCGCACCCAATCAAGAAGTCCAACCTAAATCAGTTACTATTGATGACTTGAGAAATTGGTACAATGCCGCAAGTAAGTTAGGGAAGTCGGAGAATTACAAAAAACGCATTGTAGAAGTGGCTAATGGGTTTAAAACTGGTGAGCAACTATCAGCCGAAGCGTTGACAGTAATGAATCAAGATACATTTGAGCTTGAAAGAATCAGTCGGCTGACTCAAATTGCTCAAAGGATTGGCATGGTTTGGGGTAAGCCTAATGAAAATGGCACTCAAGTTGAAGGAAAGATTTATGATTTGGCTTTCAATACCCAGCAGAGGGATTTAACTATTTCACAGAAAAATGGAGAGGTAATTTTAAACTTGCAATCTGGTCAGGTGCAGATTAATAAAGTTACACCCCAGATATTGCAAACTTTTGAGGATGCTAATACTCAAATTGATCAAATATTAGCTAAATCTCAAACACAACAAATAGACTTACAAAGATAGATTTATCCTAAAATAGCCCTTTTCAGTAACAAAAAAGGTATTCAGGGAATGGGGAATGAAAAAAAGGGCGAGCGCACGTTCCAAGTGGGAATACTCAATTTATGTAGTTGAGGTTATTTCCAATGGCG
This sequence comes from Nostoc sp. UIC 10630, assembly GCF_010747425.1. Lineage (NCBI taxonomy): Bacteria > Bacillati > Cyanobacteriota > Cyanophyceae > Nostocales > Nostocaceae > Nostoc > Nostoc sp. UIC 10630. The sequence goes on along the minus strand of NZ_JAAGOG010000232.1, from coordinate 9,457 downwards.
GATAAACAAGAGATTAAATGTACATACTGTTTTGGCAAAGGTAAAATAGAACAACCCGAATCAATAGGTTCGTCTCCCATACCACAATACAAAACTTGTAGCTTTTGTGGTGGAACTGGAAAAATTTTAAAAAAAAAGTCGTAGAAATATCTAGTTTACGTCATTTTGGCATAACAAACTCCTACTCTTTCGTTCTGTGTGACGGAAGAATAGGGGCTTAATGATGCGGTTTGTGGGCAAATCCAATCAGGTAAGGATGAAATGTGAATGTTATGCAGATGTTACAGGGTGCGATCGCGGTAAATTCTTGACAAAAAGCCTGGAAACAAACGCCTGCAAGCGTTACGGGATATTCAAAGCAGGTTATAACGGCTTGTTCGGCTGAAGATGTAAGGCAGCTAGCTGCAAAATCTGTTGATAAGTGATTTCTCGGTAAAGGTGTGTGCAAGTCTAAAGAAATTATTAAGGGAATACCCAGGTAAGATGGGTAGAAATTGGGTAGTTCTGCGCTATTTTTACCCAAGCGATTGAGTGATAATTATGTGTATAGAAAGCGCTGGCAAAGATTTTAAGCTGGCATTTAATAAACTGCAATAAAAACAGAGCCCTGGATTTTTACAGGGCTTTTTAAATTGAAAACTCAGTTTTCGAGTTTAAAAAAGTGAATGATGGTTTACCCCTCTCCTAAGAAAACAGAATGGTTTCTTTCATCCATAGTGGGCGATCGCTCATGAACAGCTTCTGTCACTCTCCGAAAACATTTGCCTTTTCTAAAATCTAGAGCTTTTGTATAGCAAGCAATCGTACGCTTATTTTCTAATAACAAATACAAGATCTATTTTTTCTAATAGGATAGCTTGTATTGATTGCCTTATCCGGCTTCTAGCGATCGCCCTCCCGGAAAGTGACAGAAGAGGGGTATACAAAATTTGCTGAGTGTTTGGAGAAATTATTACCTTACGAAGAAGCATTCTCGTGTTACCAAACGATACTGGAGATATTCAACCGCCTTTTGCCTAAAAATGATAAATATATTAAGTCTGTAGAACAGCAAATGCAAAGACTCTCGGCACAATTAAATTAACAAATTACAAATAAGCATCAAAGATGCCATTTACACAACTTAAAAGAGTATAAAATGCTTCTAGAAATTGATTTCTAGAAGAATAGTGGAGTGTGTCTTACTTTTCGCTTTGGCAATCCAACCATTTACAAGTACAAATATACTATATAAATGCAGTTATATGATTAACTTTATGCTCTGCATAGACGTGAGCGCTTCTGTTGCACTACATATTTAGATAACGCCAGTTGGGCTTAATCTTCGGGGGCTTAATCCGAATGGCACGCTTGAAAAGACGTAACCTCCTTGCTGGCAGGGGGTTGGGTTGCAGGTTCGGAAAAAATCAAGAAAATTAGAAACAAAGTGTGAACATTCATAATTTTCCTCGTCACTACACCCTACACCCCACACGCAAAAGCCTTATAAATAATGGATTTGGCGTTATCAAGCGTGCCATTCATCGCACGATGCTTAAAGTTATTGCTCACAAGGCTGTTCCTGACCGTCCCGCACGCAGTGAACCACGAGTCCGCAAGCGTCGCCCCAAAATTTACCCCTTAATAACCAAACCCCGGCACGAATTACGAAATATGAAAGCAAACTGCTTAAACCACTAGTGTTTCAGCTTTTCTTAGTGCCATTCGTACCAGACCAGTTCTCGCTTAAATCTTTACCTTTTCTGCAACGCCGATGCTACCAAATATTGTTAAACATAGTTTTGATTGAATAGAGAAGAGTTGAAAATTTTTACAAATCATAAGTTTGGGCTTTCAGATTCAAGTCAGCCTTAGCATTTCGTAATGTTTTATAAATTATTTAGTTTCCTTCATCCAAATGTGCTGATTTTGGTTTAAGCGAAAAACTGGTGGTTCTACTCTAGTTCTCCCCGATTTGTTTGTATTTATTAAATTATCTCAACTTCAACTTACTGAAGAATTACCAGTTTTTGCCCAAACCTACGCTTGATTTGGCAAGGCTAAATTTTCCCAGACGAATCTCGCTATTAATAGAGCAAAGGAGTTGTAATGCCAACTGTAAAATTGAGCTTCAAAGAGTACAATCCTGTTATAGTAAACGATGCTGTAACACTAAAACAGTACTGGCATAATCACCTAGCACAGGAATGTTCACAGCAAAGTGCTACTACCAGAGACAGTATTGTTCGTTGGCTGTTAGCAAAGGATTTAGAACGGTTGGAATTACTTCAACCAAAAGAACTTGAGGTTGCCAAGCAAGCAATGGAGTATCGCTGGAAAATTTTACATAAACACTACTTAGGCATCAGTCCAGAAGGTGCTTATCGCAACTTAATCACACGACTGGGCAGTTTAGTTTCTGCTCACAGCCAGATTCAAACTTGGGTAGCTTCCAGCCGCGCTCGCCAAAGCAGTTTTATAGATGTGTTACAACACCTCATCCAAGAACTACTGCAAAACAATACTTATATGCAACAGCAAATGGCTTGCATTGCCCAATTAACTAACGATAGACAACTGCAAAATACATTACTGTTTGCTTCTATAGAAGAGTATGCTTTGCGCTCAGTACATAATCAACCTTTGCTAGTATATTGTTTCGTCAATTACCTACGTAGGAATCGGTGTGGTGGCTGAACCCCAGTTTTCGGCAATAAATTACCTACTGGAGCTAGTTTGGCTATAAATCCTCACTAATGGCAGATTCTTGAGAATGCCAGTTACTAGTAGGCATACTATTACACTTGTGTTTTGAAGTGCGCTTTCACAGATAGAATTGCCAGCACTTGAGCGACTATCTTGGTCCTTCGAGAACACGGGGACTCTTGAGCCGCGATCGCCATGCCTCGTCCCTTCTTTGAGTCTTGCTACTGAAACGCTGTGGAATCTTTTACACAGTATACGCTTTTACGGACTGTAGCATAAATAAAAATCCAGAAGCCAGAATTCAGAAGTCAGAATACAATTCAGTGTAGCGAAGTCGGGCATTGATTTAAGACCACTAAATTGAAAATTTGATACAGTTTTTCATCCTTGATTCATCCACCAGTCGCAATATACCCTACTGAATTTTGACTCCTGAATCCTGAATTCTGGTTCATGAAATCTATTTTGAAGATCCAGCCAGATTTGCACAAACTGAACGAGATGAACGACGAATTTGACATGAAGCCCAGTAACCGAGCAAATTCGTTTTGTATGACTTGATAACACTCGCAGGAAGTTGCTTCCAGATCCTCTCGGTTCAGGATGCTAATATGACCACGTTGGTAGCTGATCATTCCGGCTCGGCTGAGGGTGCTAGCCACTACTGTCACACCGGAACGACGTACACCTAGCATTTGGGAAATAAATTCTTGCGTGAGCTTTACCGTTGCCAACTTCCTTTGACGGTTACAAATCAAAATCAAGGCTGAATGTTTCCCCTGAAGAATCTTCTTCTTTATCCTCTGCAAATGGAGTTGAAGTCCAAGAGGTGAGTTGGTTTGACTCTGTATTAATCGGAGTGTTTGCTAAAAGTTGTGCAGGTAATCCAGCCTTGATGAAAACAAAATAGCAATCAACTATAAAGTAAAGCGTGTCCAGGTAACTTTTATCTAGTTTTTGCGATTCTGCAAATATGCGCTCTCGATAATTATCTTTGAGGCGAACTTTTTCCGGTGCTAAGTCTTTTTTATCTGCCATTGTTATAACTTTACTTAAAAGATGTAGTAGTTGGATTCTTGCTGGTGATAGTTTTTGCCATCTCTAAAAGCCCAGAGACATTAGCTTCCACCGGATTATCCAGGATTTTGAAGCCGTTCTTCTCTAAAAGCTTCTTAAATCCAGGTAAAAGGCAGCCTCCACCAATCGCCCAGATTTCATCCCCTTGGTGCTTGGCATCCAATGTGAGATTCACCACTTTCTTCAAGTATTTTTCATACCAATCTTTCAAACAAGCACTGTATATATCTTTGATATCGATGTCACGGCTGTATCGGGTATGCCCCATTTCCAAACAAAATCGGATTTTGGATGGATCTCCGATTTTTCCGCCATTTAAATGTTTCATTTTTTGGGAGATATCATCGATGAGAACTTCTACACCGATGGGGTAAGCAGTGTGAACTTCTCGCTGACCCCGGTTGTAACGAGAATACAAAGTCGTGCCATTGCCAAAGTCTAAAATGGTTAATTTTTTGGGTAGTGGATGCCCAAACAATGCACCCATACCCTCTAGTACAACTTTCAGGACTTCTACTTTTACTTCTGATTGTTTGCCAGCAAGTATTGGCTGATATTCTCCATTGAGTACTTTTTGTAGTTCTGATGCCAGACCAACATCATGTAAACTGACGACTAATTTTAAGTGCCAAGCCTTACGATGTGGTAGATGCGCCAATGCACCCAATAAAGTCAGCAACGCATTATTGACTTTATTTTCATTATTGTCTGTGTTGCGGTCAAAATAATTCCCTGTCCGGTAAGCTGACTCTCCAACTGTATAAGCACTACCGTTAAAAACTACACGCCCTGGAACATCTTCCATCTCGGCATTAGTTATATAGCTGGGGACACGAACTACTTCAAAGCCTTCGACTAAAAGTTTGAGACTTCCGTAACCGTTATCGAAACCCGCCGGAAAAATTTTTTGTAAGGTGTGAATGTTTGACATAAATACAAAGGTAATACACTTTGAGAAAGTGAAAATTATCTGTTCAGGTAATTTTAGGGAGTAGGGGAGAGAAGAATAAAATAACTACCTCTTTTTTTCCTAATCTCAAGAGCTTATCATAACCCCTTGGGGGCTAAATGGGGTACAAAATGTTGACTAGTCAAATATACCCCATTTAGCACCTATATATGCCCTATATAGGGGTCAAAAATTCACCAAAGTCTTGAACTAGTGTTGGGGTATATATAGCCCCCATATAACCCCCAATAAGAATTTTTGAAATCTTTTTTATCAACGTAACAGAAATTAATTTTAGATCGTTGTTAACTCTTTGATTTATACTCTACTGTCAAGGTCTAAATTAGCTTTACGCAACGCAAGATGTCTAGCCAAAGCTCTGATACACTTGGAATTTACCTACGAGAAATTGGTCGCATTGATAGGCTATTACCTGAACAAGAAATTTTCTATGCAAGACTTGTAAGGTCTATGCTGGCACTTGAGCAGCAAAAGAATCTTCTTGTGCAACGGCTAAAGCGTTCTCCAAATGGGTCTGAACTCTCTGCCGAGGTGAATAAAACAGAAGCAGAATTAACCCAAATCCTTGAACAAGGGCAACTGGCAAAACATTTAATGATTACCGCCAACCTCCGTTTAGTGGTTGCAGTCGCTAAAAAATATCGTTGGAGTAAGCTGGAATTTTTGGATCTGATTCAAGAGGGAGCAATAGGTCTACAAAAAGCGGTAGAAAAATTTGAGCCGAATCGGGGCTATAAATTTTCTACTTATGCAAAAGGCGTGGATTCGGCAAGCAATTACCAGAGCAGTTGCAGAACAATCCCATACTATTCGCCTACCCCATGACCTGACCAAAAGATTGATGCAAATCAAAAAGGCACACGTTGAACTTTTTCAAACCTTGGGAAGAACACCCACTATTATAGAAATCGCTGAAGCTGTTGATGCATCACCTAAACAAGTTGCCGAATGCCTAAACGCATTTCGTCCGCTAGTTTCTTTAGAGCTAGGAATTGGAGAGGAGCAAGAAAACCAACTGCAAGAGATATTACCCGACGAAAGAATCTCCGCACAAGAGTATGTTGCTCTAGAATGTCTCCGATCAGATTTACAGGATTTATTAGCTACCTTGAAACCAAATCAACGCCAAGTCTTAATGTTACAGTTTGGGTTGTCGGGCGAGGACAAGTTGACAGCAAAACAGGTTGCACAAAAACTTAATCTCAGCCATTCCAAGGTACGCTCTGCTCATGGACAAGGTATCAAAGCTTTACGACGTGAGCAAGACAAAATTAAAGATTATTTGGCTAGTTAAAACTGTTTATGGCAAAGGAGAAGGAATCACTGTTGTTGAAAGTACTTCTGGTGTATTCAGTCTAATCGCCGTTTGCTCACATTTGGGACATCTGAGTCTTAGACAGAATAAGATGCAGTAACTTCTAGTTCAGTTTTAATCATCCTCGTTAATTAAAATCTCTATTTGAGCAAACAATAATTCAAGCTTCTTGCGCTTTTTGGGATTATCCCATAGCTTTGATTTTTTCATTTTCTTATAGGTAGAATCTATTTGCTTCTCTAATTCCTTCTCTTCTGTTGACGACTTACGGGTTTTCAACCGTTCTCGAATTTCATTTAATGATAAATTTTGTAATATCGCCTCTTCCAATAAAGCAATACGTTCTGTCTTTTCTTTCAACTTAGCGATTACTTTAGCTTTTGTGTATTCAATTTTTCCTTGGCGTAGAACTTCTAAAATTTCATCAGGCAACCGCAAGAGAGGAAGTCTGTTAGCAGTGAACGACTCCCATTCCATAAGCCCCAAGCCTGTAAAAATCATTTTTACATCCTCTGCATGAGAATTACTGATAACGTTATCAGTAACTTTTCCCGCCAAAATATTTTGCATTTTATAAAGTAAAGATATAACTTCTGGCACTTTCTTATCTAGTTGAAGTGCTATAAGTTCTAAAATACCTTCTGTTTCTTCAATAGGATTGAGATCGTCTCGCTGTAAATTTTCTACCAATGACAGTTGCAGGGCTTCCTGATCATTTAACGAACGTGCAATTACAGGTACTTCAGTTAATCCTGCTAAACTAGCTGCTCTGTAACGCCTCTCTCCGGCTACCAACTCATATTTATCATCAGATAAGTAACGGACTAACAATGGTTCTAAGATGCCATGTTCTTTAACCGACTGTACTAACTGCTCTAGCTTTTTTGGATCAAAATAACGGCGAGGCTGCTGAACAGAGAGTTGAATTTTTTCGATAGTGACAAACTGTCCACAGGGAAGAGTGTCTACAGACTCGCCAATCAAAGCTTCTAATCCCTTAAGACGGCGACCATAAGGCTTATCACGCTTTATACTCATAATAATTTCTCCAGCCCTTTAACAATTTTTTTTAGGATTGATAAAGCTGGATGCTTAGGATTAAAGATTGCCAGAGGAACATTTTCTTCAGCAGCATCAGCAAAAGCAGTAGATCGAGGAATTGGGTCATAGACTATCCCAACCTGTGACAGTTGTTCTTGAATAGCTAATAGTGTTCGTTCATCTTGGCTATTACGTGAATCAAACATCGTTGGGATAAACCCAGCAATTTTTAACTTTCGATTTGGAAGAGACTTAACGCGTGTTACTGTATTTAAGAGTAATTCTGTCCCCAAGAATGCCTTGTATTGTGTCTGGATCGGCACTAAAACGTGAGTTGATGCCACTAAACTGATATAAGTAAGAATGCCTAAACTAGGGGGGCAGTCAATCAAAATAAAATCATACTGTTCGCTTACAGGTTCCAAAGCATATTTAAGACGTAAATCACGCATATCTGCTACTACTAACTCTAATTCAGCTGAAGTCAGATCCTGAGATGACGGAACAAAATCCATCCCATGAATTTCTTTAAGAATTGGTAGTGCTTCCTGATCAATCACTGCATTATAAATGGTTTTTTCTTGGGATTCAGGCGCAATTCCCATAAAGTTAGTAAGTGAAGCTTGAGGATCTATATCAATTAAAAGAACTCGGTAGTGATGCTTGGTTTTAGCAGGCTTTAATTGTGCTAAGTGATAACCAAGATTAATCGCTAGAGTGGATTTCCCAACTCCACCAGCTTGATTAAATAAACAAATAATAAGGCTCACTAAATTGGCTCACTTATAATTTCGGCTAACTTTTTCTTGAAAACTAGATTATAACGACAACGGAGTAAGCACAGATAATATTTGGCTATCTAAATTTGGACTTTCATAAGCTTATATAGTTGAATCAACTCAAAAGCTTATCATCACTTCGTTTTAAATAAATTAAGCTGGGCTACTCCGCGCTGCTGTCCAACTAGCCACCGTAGTTCTACCACAAAGTTAGATGTATTTCATCAAAATCAAGGTAGAGGGAACGTGCGGTGTCAATTTCTCTTTGTTTCTGAAGATAGTATCTGATGTATTTGGTGCTTCTTCATTACACTAATTTCAGGCAGGCGACTTAGTATTTATGTACTATAATTAACTGATTTCTAGTATTATAATGATGTGCGGCATCTGATGATAAGCAATGTCCACTCCACCGAATCTTTCCCCTCAACAAGTAAGCGCCTTTCCTCAACACGAAACAATCACCGGAGTCGTAGAACGTTTAACTTTTTACTCTGCTGAATCGGGTTACACAGTGGCAAGACTGACCCGCCCCCGTAGCAACGAACTCACAACAATCGTCGGCAGCTTTGCTAACATCCAGCCAGGGCAGACTTTACAACTAACTGGTTTCTGGCGTGACCATCCACAATTTGGGCCACAGTTCCAAGTCATCAATTATCAAGAAACCAAACCAGCCACTCTTACCGGAATTGAGAAATATTTAGGCAGTGGACTCATAAAAGGTGTTGGGCCAGTAACAGCCAAACGCATCGTAGCTCACTTTGGACTTGAAACGCTCGACATTATCGAAAACCAGATCGAGCGATTAATTGAAGTTCAGGGCATCGCTAAAAAGCGGATTACTTTAATCAAAAACGCTTGGTCAACTCAGAAAGCGATCAAAGAAGTGATGGTGTTTCTCCAGGGGCATGGCGTTTCTACCACCTATGCCGTGAAGATTTACAAGCAATATAAGGATGAAGCAATTGCCACTGTTACCAAAAACCCCTACCAGCTAGCAGCCGACATCTACGGTATTGGCTTTCTAACTGCTGACAAGATTGCGAGAAATATTGGAATTGCGCCTGACTCAGAATTTCGTTATCGTGCGGGGATTGTCCACTGTCTAAGTGAGGCCGCCGAAGATGGTCATTGTTACCTACCACAAAGCGAACTGATTGAGTCGGTAATTAAACTGCTGACAACCGAATCTCATCAGTCCACAGAAGAAGCGGTTGCGATCATTATTAAAGATATGGCTCTCGCAGATGACCTGATTAGAGAGCGGGATGAAGAGAAAACACTACTTTGCTATAAGCCAACTTACTTCCATACGGAACAGAATTTAGCTCAACTAATACGCCAACGCTTGGAAAAACCTGTTGGCACTGACATTGAGCGTGTGCGTGATTGGATTGAGCGCTTTACTGCTAGCCGTAAAATTCAGCTTTCAGAACAGCAACGCCAAGCTGTAGAAACAGCAGCCTATTCCAAAATCATGATCCTCACTGGTGGCCCTGGGGTTGGAAAAACCTTCACAACTCACACGATTGTCAGCCTGTGGAAAGCAATGGGTAAATCCATAGCCCTAGCTGCACCCACTGGACG
>NZ_JAAGOG010000498.1:0-544 GCF_010747425.1 Nostoc sp. UIC 10630 | reverse complement strand
CAAAGTAGTTCATTGTTCCATCAAAACCGAAAATGTGAGTCGGTTATTGTGCAGTTTCCTATGCGGAAGCAAATAATCTCTTATTGCCAAGCCATTGAAAAAAACAATTGTCTGTTCGTTCTCTTCTGAGTCACTTAAAGTAACGGGAGCAAGTTTGTTTTAGCCCAAGATTGAACCTGAACCAACTTCCCACTGATGTTTGAGCAATTCTTGATAAGTCGTTTCCCTTATCATCATCTGCTTATAGAGCATCTGCAAAAATTCTTGAGCTTGTTCACGGGACATCTGCTGCACTTGATCAGAGAAAGTTCTAAGGCTAAATTCTTGTTCTAAAGATAATTCAATGGGTTGGTTCATAGCTTTTATTTGAGTTTGCTAAGTTAAGCAAATATTGTTTTATATAAATAAATGTTACGATATCTTTACAAAAGATGAAGGGGTGTAAACCGTACCGACGTAGGTTAAAAATACCGTCTCTGCTGCTGAAAACCCTGATACAACTCCATTGTGGCAACCCAAGTAAAAACTTAAGTTCTAAAGTTTC
>NZ_JAAGOG010000497.1:0-544 GCF_010747425.1 Nostoc sp. UIC 10630 | reverse complement strand
ATGTGTGCATCAGCGATGACGACCAGTGGCGCATTGTATACTATATATTCCAGGACTTCTAGGATTGCTGCACGGTGCTGTTTGCAAGTATTACTGTGTAGTAGGTGGGTGAGGTATTGGCAGGCTTCATCTATAAATATGCAGCCGTAGGTGAGAGACTGAGTATTCAGCTTATGCAAGCTGTCAATAGTAATACTAAGGGCTTGGGCCTGAGCTAAACCTGTGTAACCCAAGTCGGAGTACATCGCCGTCCGCAAGCGTTCGGCAAGATTTTTCAGCAAATTTACGCGATGCCCATTGTTGAGGAACCGCGCGTCGGGGTTTTGGTCACGCCACCAGCGCATAAGTTCAGTTTTCCCTGTGCCCATGTCGCTCCACAGTACGACTAGTCCTGATTTTGGGAAATTGAAGGTAGGGGATTTCTTCGATTTGGATGAATCAACTCCGCCAGAATCCGTAGACTCCTTCTTTCTTTGATGTCCTTTTATAGATGGCGTGAAAAGTTGTTCCTTTTCAAGCTCATAAAGCTCAGGCACTCTCAAGC
>NZ_JAAGOG010000231.1:0-10691 GCF_010747425.1 Nostoc sp. UIC 10630 | reverse complement strand
GATTTTAAACGGAAACTTATTTTAGTTGATGTAGTTTCAAAATAAGACTTATATTATCTGTTGAACAATGCCAAGTAATTACTTTACATCAATAGAAGAAAGAGAAAAAATATTTTGCACAGAACTGGTTAAGTACGGTGTGGAGTATGAAAAAGCGGTTATAGCAGCTAAAATTATAGCTTCTGGACAAGGGGATGAGCATTTATCACCCTCAGAGATAAAAATTGTTAAAGATGCTTGCAAAAAGTGGTCAGAACAAAATCAGCGCTTAAAGCGTTTGAAAGCTGTTGTAAATCAAATTTAGTGTAAGTTGACAACAAGTTTCATGCAGTACCCAGGAAGCAATAGGAACAATCAGCCCAATTTCATCAGCATAATAAATAGTTAGACATCAATAACTTGGTGTTCGACTATGAAAGTTCTTGAAACAGAGCGTTTAGTTCTTCGTCGGTTGACAGTTGAAGATAGCGAGTTCATTCTTGAGATATTGAATGACCCTTTGTGGTTGCGCTTTATTGGTGATAAAGGTGTGAGAACTCTTGATGATGCTCGTGAATATATTTTGAAGAATCTGGTTGCTATGTATGAACGTCTCGGTTTCGGATTGTATTTGGTTGAGCTAAAGGGGAAGAGCGTCTCGATTGGAATTTGCGGTTTGATAAAAAGAGATTCCTTGGAGGATGTGGATGTTGGGTTTGCCTTTCTTCCTAAGTTCCGGGGAAAAGGATACGCCTATGAATCTGCTTCTGCTGTCATCATGTATGGGAGAAGAACCTTCGGCTTAACTCGTATTGTCGCTATCACTACACCGGACAATTATGGTTCAGCAAAGCTGCTCAAAAAACTAGGACTAAGCTTTGAGCGAATGATTAAACTATCTGATGATAGTAAAAGTGTTAGTTTGTTCATTTCTGATGTCTAACAATTGCAGTGCAGCGGATTTAAGAAAGCCACTCGTGTTGAGTTGGACTTTTTAGCAACCTCTGACCGCAGCTGTTATGCCGCGAATTTCAGTTACGGTCGAAAGCATTTCACAAGCTCATCAACGATTGCAATTGTGTGTCTGAATTATCTCCCAATTCCTGTTGTAATTGGGATAGTTGATTTTCTAACGCTTCAGCAATCTGAATGAGATTCGATTCTGGGGCTATTTTTAGCTTCATGGCAAGACCATCTGGCAGCCAAGAAGCTAAATGGCTGAAATTCTTCCACTCTACATTTGATGATTTTGGACTATGAGTCATACTAAAAAAAGGCTCATAATTCCAGCAATCACTAACTATATTTCCAAGCAGCCATTTTGCTAAGGAGATAGTTGCAACTGGATTGACATTCATTATTGATGAAAACTTATTAGTAGGGAGGTGAAGCCATGAACCAGTCTCATGAGGAAGACAAAAATAAATTCCTTGACCCTCGTGGTCGCTACTACGGACAAGTTAAACCAGAAAACTTAGTGTTTAATGCTAACTTGCAAGAATTTGCTCAAAAAGTTGGCATGATCACCAGTTTAGAAAGCAATGGTAAGCTTGACCCAGAAGATGCTTATCAGCAAATTAAGGGACTTTGGAAACAGTTAAAGCATAGTAAGAAGGAACTGGGAATTGGTGAGGAGCCATCAGCAACAGCCTGAAGTTATTCTAACTTTGGGGTAATCACCTCAAACTCATTGCGCCTGAGTGACACTAGAGTTAAATTAATGGTCAACTAACTAATGGCACGCTTGTAAACGTGAAATTATCGCTAGGTCTGGGTGTGGGGGGTTGGGTGTCGGGTGTAGGAAACAATATTTACCAGTGTGGATGTGAAGACTACCCGCGAATACCATTCACATAACCAGCCGTTAAATCGTTCTGTGGTGCGGTAAAAATCTGTTCGACTGTACCATACTCGATTAATCTTCCCATTTCTGCTTGTACCCAAAACAGGGCAGCGTAATCGCCAATGCGTCTAGCTTGAGCGAGGTTGTGAGTGACAATTATCACTGTGTAACGTCCTCGCAAACTGGCAATTAAATCCTCAACTACCCCGCTAGAAATCGGATCGAGGGCGCTACAGGGTTCATCAAATAATAAAACTTCTGGTTGCAGGACTAAAGCACGAGCAATACACAAACGCTGCTTTTGTCCACCAGACAGAGATAAGGCAGAGGTATGGAGTCGATCCTTGACTTCGTTCCACAGTCCGACATCTTGAAGTGTGGTTTCAATCAGCCAATCAAGTTTTTCGCGGTTTTTGATCCCGTGTTCTTGTAGTGGAAATGCCAGATTCTTCCAGATTGAGAAGGGGAAAGGATTAGGCTTTTGAAAGATGGTACCCACACGCCGACGTAGGGCGATCGCATCTATGCGATTATTGAGAATTTCTAAACCATCTAAACGAATGCTTCCTACAACTTTAGTATGAGGTATTAAATCAGTCAAGCGATTGAGACAACTCAAAAAACTGGTTTTGCCACAGCCAGAAGGCCCCACCAGTGCAGTAATCTTACCTGCTACTATCGGCATGGTTACGTCTGTAAAAGCAGCTTTTTTGCCATAATATAAACTCAGTTGCTCGGTTTGCATTGAAGGCAGAGATAACCGAGAATTTTGTCTAAGTTGCGATTTGTTCATGAAGATGTAATCCTTCTACCTAACCAAAATTGGGCTGTCCACGTTGCGATACCATTTACCAGCAACAATAAAATCAACAACACCAAGGCAGAGGCGTAGGCGTTAGCATCCCCGCCAGCTACATTCATTGATAAATCGAAAATGTGAATCGATAGCGATCGCCCAGAATCAAGTAATGACTCTGGCATTCGATCTACATAACCACTGGTAAAAATCAGTGCGGCTGTCTCAGCGATCGCTCTGCCAATTCCCAGAACCAGACCCACAACTAATCCAGGTGTCGCTACTGGTAATAGCAATTTGCCTAATGTGGTAGTGCGTGATAATCCTAAAGCCGCAGCCCCTAATCGATAATCAGCCGGAACACTCCGAAATCCTGCTTCTGTGGAACGAATCAGAATTGGCAACACCATACAAGCCAAAGTCAACCCACCGGACAAAATCGAAAAGCCTAATCCCAACTGAATCGAGAAAAATGCGTTACCAAACAAGCCAAAAACAATAGATGGGACTCCCGCCAACACATCCAAACTGCGACGCACTAAACGCCCAAAGACACTTTCAGTGGCTGTAAACTCGGCTAACAGTACGGCAGTACCAACACCAAGGGGGAGAGAAACCGCCATACAAACCCCCAATATCAGACAAGTAGAAATCAGAATCGGGGCAATTCCTCCTTCGCGTCCCGCATTTCGAGGTTCAGTTGTCAAAAATTCCCAGGAAATGTGCCCTACACCGTGCCACACGATATCGCCTAAAATCCAGCAGAAAACGGCACTGACAAATAAAGCGATCGCCCAAAGGACAAGAGTAGGTAGTGGAAGCGATTTTTTAGCCATAAATGTTTTTCCTGCTTATAACTTCGGCAACGCCTACTAAAGCGACGATCGCCACCATCAGCAACAAGCCACTGACAAACAGTGCTGAACGGTGATTTCCTGTGGCATAAGCCATTTCTAAAGCAATATTGGCAGTGAGGGTGCGAAGGGGGTCAAATAAGCTTGTGGGTATTTGGACGACATTGCCACAAACCATCAAAACTGCCATTGTTTCGCCAATAGCCCGTCCCGTTCCTAAAATCAAACCAGTAAATATACCAGACTTAGCAGCCGTTAAAATAACGCTTCTGATTGTTGCCCAGCGAGAAATTCCTAAAGCGGCTGCACCCTGTAAATACTCAGTCGGGACTTCAGAAAAACTGGCTTGTGCTGTTAAGGTGATCATTGGCAAAATCATTAATGTCAAAATAGCGATTCCCGCTAGCAGGCTTGCTCCTGGTGGTTGGAATTTACCAATCAGTGGCACGAGGACGACCAAACCCCAGAACCCGTAAACTACAGAAGGAATACCTGCCAGTAACTCAATTAACTGCCGATAAAATCCGCCAACCAAAGGAGGAGCATAATACTGACAAAATATTGCCGAGCCAATCCCTAAAGGTGCAGCCAACAGCACAGAACCGAGTGTCACCAACAGACTTCCCCACAGCATCGGCATCAGGTTATATAATCCTTCAGCTGGATGCCAAGAGCGATCGCTGAGAAAACGCAACCATCCTACCTGTCGCAGTATCGGCAATGCTTCGAGTAATAAGAATCCGGTAATTAAGACAACAATAATACTTGTGATTAGAGCTAATAACCGTAATATCCACAGGAGAACGATATCACTTTGAGACGGGGACAAAATCTTGCTTTTTAACAATTTCATGGACTTGCGGCGACTGTGCAAACTCAATAAATGCTCCCTCTAACCCTGCCGGCTGAGTTTTAGTAACCAAATTCAGGGGACGGGAAAGTGGAAACTTCCCATTTCGGACATTTTCTGTGGTAGCTGCGACTCCATTCAAAGGCAATAACTTAATCGGATCGCCGTTGTTGATACTAAATTCAGCAGTACCAATAGATACATATCCAATGGCGTTAGGATTACCTGCTACTGTCTTAATGCCTTGCTGATTGTCCCCAATCACAACTGATGATTTGATATCGCTATTCTTGAGTTTGAAGTAGCCAAGAAACAATTCGAGCGTAGAACGTCCCTCAGCTTTGTTGACAACTGTAATCGGTGCATTTTTGCCACTAACTTGTTGCCAGTTGTTAATCTTACCAGTGTAAATATCGATAACTTGTTGATTTGAGAGGGATTTTATAAAATTTTCTTTATGCAAAATAATGCCAATTCCATCGCGGGCAATAGCAAAAGCTTGTAAGTCTTTTTCTTCCTCTTTGAGGCTACGAGATGCCATCCCAATATTGGCAACGCCTGTACGCGCATCAGCAATACCGCGAGATGAACCTCCTGTTTGCACATCCACTCGTACATCAGGATGCTCTGATTCAAATCGCTTACCAATTTCTGCTGCCAACGGTGCTACTGTACTAGAGCCTGTTAAAACTAACTTTCCCTGTAATTGATTGGTTGGTTGAGTAGCTGTTTTTGAAGATTGCGTACAAGATAGTAGTCCCAAGCAAATTGTGAAACCGACATTAATAAATGCTAGGGTTTTGAGTTGTTTCATCGAAAAATTGCGTCTAAATTTTTATTCAAAACAGAGCAGACAACAGCCTAAATCAATTGCTTTACCAGTGTTGACCTGTCGAATCGTCGGTACAAAATGATAAAGTACTGCCTTGCCATCTCGTGTCGCCTCCACAAAACCTGCTTCCCGCAAAATTTTTAAATGGTGGGATAACAAACTCTGCTCTAGCTTCAAGACAGCATTCAGTTCTCCGACGTGTTTCGGGCCTTCCATGAGAATTTTCACAACAGATAGACGTGTCGTATCTGCTAAAGCTTTAAGTTGACGGGCGCAAAAGTCTGTAGATGATGCATTTTTAAAGTTCATCACTTATCCTTGCTATGGCTTGAATAATCATTGATATGAAAAATTTTTCAAACCTTCTAGAGTCTATCATATTTCTTTTTCCAGAGTGATAGAAAGTGCGGAACAGGATCGCACAATTACAGACTATGCATGAATAGCATCGCAATTCAGATCATGACTCATCGGATTCAAGACGTTTGCCCAAGCTGATAACATCGTCAACAACATATCCCAAACGTTCATAAAATCTAATAACTTCGCTATTTGTAGTCCGCACTAGCAAATTAATTTTCGGACAACCTGCTTCCACAAGAAGTTGTTCGGCTTCTAAAATCATCAACCTTCCAATTCCTTGACGCTGATATTGTGGGGCAACTGCAAGGTAATTTATCCAACCTCGATGCCCCTCATACCCTGCCATAACTGTTGCTATAAGCTTCTGCCCAGTTGTACCTACAAGAAAAAGATGGGGTTGTACACAAAGCTTTCGCTCAATGTCCCTTTTGGGATCATTCCAGGGTCGAGTTAAACCACACCGTATCCATAAGGCAATGACGGCAGACTCATCAGTAAGTTCAAAAGTTCGGATCTCTATATCTGCCATCGTAATCATGCTATTTGCATAGCATCGCTATGATCACACTACCTTGATAAACCATCCCGTTGATTTACGCCCGACACAAAGCATAAGCCAAGAATTAACTAATCATTCTCATAGCAAGAATTGCTATATATTTTTCTGCTTGCTTTTTACTCTGGTTCATGAGACTATTAAACTTCATTAAATACGATAACTTGACCGATTAACAGTATTTTGTTCAAAGTGGTTCCAGTAACTAAAACAAGCAGTTGGAAATAGAAGAAGTAAAATATCAGCTTAATCTTGAATCAAGAAGACCGGAAATTTACAGATTGCTCTAGTAGCAAATATATCAAAAAAGCAATGATTACATGACCTAGCGAAAAACTAACTTTGCCACAACTAAAAGCAACCTGTAAAGCAGTCACAAATCTATATACAAGACTGATCTAACTTGTTAATGCCATTCGTCCTGGGGGATCAAACTATGACATCATCAAAGACCTCTAACATTTTTGGTCGGCTTGACCCCTTTGAAGTATCAATCAATAAGCGTAACTCCTTTGTCAGCAATGTCTGGCGACTGCGGCACTGGATGGCTCCGTATCGCTGGCGCATTTCGTTAGCTCTGCTGTTTGCAATGCTTTCGGCTACATCTGCCGTTTTGATACCAGTTGTAGTAAGCCGGGTGGTAGTGGACGGGATCTTGATGCATAATTACCGGACTGATCTACCAGATTATGGACAAACGGCATTAATCCAATGGTTAGCAACTACATTAAACACTGAACAAATAATTGCTGCCGCCCTTGTTGGTTTACTTTGGGTACTGCTGTGGTCTGGCTTTGGGTATGCCTTCCGCTCTCAGCTGTCTTATGCGGCACTGTTGGGTTTGAGTGACTTGCGCCGCGATTTGTTTGCCCATGTTGAGCATTTGCCATCTGCTTTTTACGATCGGGTTATGGTCGGGCAGGTATTGACCCGGATTGCTAACGATATCGAGAGTTTGTCCGAACTTTTGACTGGTGTCGGTGCGTTGGCTGGAGAATTAATTCCATTGGTTGTTGCTGTAAGCGTAATGTTGTCTTTGGATGCGATGCTTACCGTAAAACTATCACCTTTGATGTTGTTTGTGGCGGGTGTAATCGTAATTTTTAGACGTTATTCTAGTTCGATCTATCAGGTCATCCGTGCCACCTTATCGCGTCTCAACGAGCATTTGCACGAACACTTATCGGGAATTGAAATTGTGCAAATGTCCGGGCGAGAAGCACTGAGCTTTCAACAGTACTCTGCTATTAACCAAGCCAATAAAGTAGCCGAGACTAAGGCTATCATGGCAGAGACTGTATACAATCCGATCATCGACAACATATCCTATTTAGCGATCGCTAGTATCTTTTGGTTAGGTGGGCAACACGTACTGAACCAGACTACTACCCTGGGATCGGTCGTGTTGTTCTTGCAATTTAGCGATATGTTGTTCCGTCCGATTGTGGCTTTGGGGGATCAAGCAAATGCGGTGTTTCGAGCGGCGGCAGCAAGCGATCGCATATTCGGGTTGTTGGACAGGAAGGAATCTTTGTCCGTGCCGTTGCAACCTATACCCTTACCTGAAGGTTTGGAAGGTCGAATTGAGTTTCGCGATCTGAATTTTTGTTATGAAAACGGCGAAACAGTTATTTGTCACTTTAATTTTACTGTAGCACCAGGAGAAAACATTGCCATTGTCGGGCCCACTGGTTCTGGCAAGACAACATTGACGCGGCTCATCTGTCGTTTCTACGATGTGCCTGAAAATAGCTTATTCATAGATGGCATCGACATCATGCAGATAGATCCTGCACAGATCCGCAAGCGTGTAGGTATTATCTTTCAAGACTTTCATCTTTTCCCTGGTACTGTCTATGACAACATCGCCTTGGGTAATCCAACTATTACGCGGGAAGATGCTCGAAAAGCCGCTGAACTAATACAGACTCTAGATTTCATTGAAGCCTTGCCACTAGGCTTTGATACGGTATTGGAAGACCGTGGCCAAAATCTATCGCAAGGACAACGCCAGTTATTAGCGTTTACTCGTGTCATTGCCTTAAATCCTGAAATTCTGATTCTGGATGAAGCCACTGCTAGTATTGATCCGGAAACTGAAGCTGCTATACAAGCAGCTTTGGTGAAAGTAACAGCCAACAGAACTTCTATCACCATTGCCCACAGATTACAGACTATTCGCCGAGCAGACCGCATTGTGGTTTTAAATCATGGTCAACTAGTGGAGGTAGGAAACCACAAGGAATTAATGCTTCGTAATGGTTTTTATAAAACCCTTTATGAAGCGCAATTGTACAAACGTAGACGTGAAAACACATCATCCCGCCTAACTCAGGATGTCTAAATATTGAGGCAATTTTTCAGAAATACGTTTGTACAAAAAATGAATCTTAACTAAGCTGATTTGCCAACTGTATTAACTTTATTATTTGATTGGGAATTACAGGCTGTAAGTCTTATTAATATAAATTGCTGTTATTGAGTAATTTGATAAAATAATTGCTTTTATCTAATAGAAATATTTCTCTATACAGCCAAATTCAACTGATAAGAAAATGAAATCAAATTTACATACTTTAACTGTGTTGCAGCGAATTTTTTACTACTTCCAACCTTATCGTTTTCAGTGGTTAATAGCAGTAATAGCTCTTCTGAGCGTTCATGTTGTTGAAGCTGTCATTCCGATCTATTTAAAAGTCGGTATCGATTTGATTTCAAAAGAGGATGAAAATATTTTATTACCGACTCTGGCGATACTTGGTTTGACAGTTGTGCGCTTTGGTATCCTGCACTTTGGCCGTCGCAAAAATGCACTGATTTCAATTTATATATCTTATGATTTACGGCAAGCATTCTATGCACACTTACAAAGGCTTGGTCGTGGCTTCTATGCAAACTATCATTTGGGTGACTTGATTGCACGAGCGACTAATGACATGGAATCCATTCGTCGCTTTTTCCGATCTGGTGTGCATCGATTAGTGAGCCTTATTGCTGTGACGTTGATTGCCCCAATTTTTATGTTACAACAATCGCTCCAGTTGACATTGTTGCTCCTTCCTTTGCTAGTAGTAATAGTTGTTAACGGCTGGTATTTAGCTGGGCGTATTTTGTTGGCATCGGCAGCGGTACAAGCGGGTTTTGGTAAGTTGACAGAAACAGTACAGCAAAACCTCAAGGGTATTCGTACCATTCAGTCTCATGCCCAGGAAGAGCGTGAGATTAACCATTTTA
Source organism: Nostoc sp. UIC 10630 (assembly GCF_010747425.1). Taxonomy (NCBI): domain Bacteria; kingdom Bacillati; phylum Cyanobacteriota; class Cyanophyceae; order Nostocales; family Nostocaceae; genus Nostoc; species Nostoc sp. UIC 10630. The sequence continues at coordinate 1,384 of NZ_JAAGOG010000231.1, read as the reverse complement.
CAGGCGTGTCAAATTCTTATGCGCTAGCTCATCAAAAGTTGATCAATTTGAACGCTATTCTCACTGCCTCCATTGTGCTGAGTAGTGGTTTGATGACCTTAATCGTTGTTGGTGTGGGTGGTAAGCAAGTCTTAGCTGGGCAAATCAGTGTTGGCACGCTGACAGCTTTCATCTTTTATTTAGCAATGATTTTGGGGGTGATCAAGGAAAGCAGTTTTGTTATGTATGCTTTGCTCAATGCCATTACAGCTGCAACCAGAGTATTTGAGATTATGGATGAAAAGCCAGAGATTCAAGATGTTCCAACAAGCTTATCAGCCCAGCCTATCAATGGCGAAATTGCAATTGAAAATCTATTGTATAGTTACCCAGTTAGTGCTGGGCTGGCATCGCGTCTGGTTCTAGAACAGATATCCCTGAGTATCAGCCCTGGCGAAATGATTGCTATCATCGGTCGTGTCGGCTCTGGCAAATCTACCTTGTTACGACTGCTGGCCAGGCAATTGGAGCCTAATAGTGGACAAATCAAATTGGATGGGCAAGATTTAAAAGACGTTCCACTGAATCACTTGCGTCAGAATCTGTCATTTGTACCCCAAGATGCTTTCTTATTTGCAGCACCAATTTCAGAAAATATCTCATTCGATAAGCCAGATCGACCACCCGAATCTATTTGGCAGGCTGCTCGATATGCACAGCTTGAAGCAACAATTAATAAATTTAGTGCAGGTTTATCCACATTGATTGGCGAGCGTGGGGTAACTTTATCAGGTGGACAGAAACAAAGAACCAGCCTAGCTCGTGGACTGATTCGCCAGACCCCCATCTTGCTGTTAGACGATTGTTTTTCTGCATTAGATACTAAAACTGAGGCTTTAGTTCTATCGCAATTGCGAGCGATCAGGAATGGACTTACTACAGTATTAGTTTCTCACCGTTTGTTGGCGACACGTTATGTAGATAGGATATACGTACTTGAGCAAGGGCGTATCGGCCCCGGTCTGGTTGCGAGTCATCGGATACCACAGGTGAGCCTCATCGACGACGACAACCGCAGTCGCGGGAATCCAGTTGGCGTCAGGGCCTTCGGTGACATCAGGACCATGCTGAATGCAGAACTGACGGAGAATTTGATCTTCGGTGAGCGGGGATTCGCTGCGGAAGTTTTTGGATTTATCGCGGAGGTCTTGAAGAGCAGCGGCGCGACGGATGAAGCGGTCGAAGTGTTCGCGCGTGAGGTGATGGAGCAATCCGGCCCGGTGTCGATCGCCTTTGAGCTTGAGCCACGCACGGCATCGAGTGAACTTGAGAGGAAGGTGCGTGTAGACCGGGCGAGCCTGTTCCAGCACGGTGCGAATGACGCGGCGGACGGCCACATAGGACT
>NZ_JAAGOG010000230.1:0-10755 GCF_010747425.1 Nostoc sp. UIC 10630 | reverse complement strand
CACTGCTCTTGGCTCATTTCTTTATCATCTATCAAGAAAAATAGCCATTGCTTCAAAAAACACCAAGCAAATACTAAATAAACGGTTATTCCAATATAAATCATAAGTAAATTCAATACTAATCCTCTATTAATAGTAAAGTTTTAGTCAGTATTAGAAATAGACAAAATATTTTTTTGAATGTCTAATTGGAAAACTAATTCAGTTTTATAAAAGCCTAACCTTCATTTTATAAATTTTACTCTTTGGACATAAACCTCTGAATTCGTGTGAATGTTAGAAAATTTTATCAAATAGACAATCTAAATATTGTGAAACTAAAAATCTCACAGTAATATCTCTTAAAATTTAAAATTTACAGAACATAAGCTGCGATTGCAATGAATAATCCTTTGATTAACTTGTCAATTTTTTATTAGTGCTGGATAGTTTGCCTTTTTTGCTTAATTTCGACAAATTCCAAGTCCAGCAAACTGTCTAAATATCTCCTACTCCCAATCACGACTTTGCTACGGATAACGAGAAATCCCAATCCACACAGATATCGCCAAGTACCACTGCCATCGGCAACAATCCAACATCATCTGCGGCGGATTTCCTTGCCTCAGCACAACTAACTCAGGCAATAAACTTGCTCTATCATGAAGATCGAAGCTATCAACCCGGTATTCGTGGGGTGGCTTTTGGGGTTCCCGTTGGAGTAGCCAACGGGATCAAGGGTAATTATGATGCCCGTCGTGCTTATGGGTTGAGTTGTTCTCCAAGGCAAGCTGCGATCGCTTGGAAACGAACTGACTATTTGTGCAGTCTTCTCGCTCATAATGAGGCATAAGCATGATTAATCTTATCCACACTTTAGAAACTTGCTGGTATGTTTCACCACCTTGGGGTAAAGAGATTCCTCCCTTAGAGCCTATAAAGAAACAACTTTTACAATTTATTATCTAGAAAACTTACTGAGAAAGCATTTTTAGCTCAAAAGAAGCAAGGTTGTTACATGACAAGCTCTTAGAAGTTTCCCTGCTGGAGAAAGTCTACGTCACTACCACCAAATCTTTCGGTTGCTGTTGCGGTGTAGAGTGGTCAGGTAAAGGCTGGAGTTATGAGATTGTCTCTGGTAACGATAATTTGACTGTTTTAGGACGTGAAATCATTGCTACAGGAAATTTACAATTAGTTACCAAAGAAAAACTTGTGTTCAGTCTGGGCGAATTAGTCGAGTTTCGGTTTTATGGCGATGGGCAACCAACAAGGATTGTCCAGGGCATTCAACTGATTTGCGATTCTTGGTTTTATAGCATCGAATGGATGTCTCCTAGTATCTCTGAAAAAGGTGACGGAATTTTTACCTCCAGAGATTCCATCGCGCGGGTAACTGATTACGATTTGGAACGGGTGCGATTATGACAGTGTACACCTCATTCTACCGTGGCGAAATCCGAGGCGAGGCTGTTTCAATCTCCTTGTACCCTCCCAAAAACTGGAAAGGCAAACACCTGCCTCTATTCGCGCCAACTCCAGAACTGCTGAAGTGGTGGAAGGCATCAGCTCAAGATGCTGAAGCTGAATTTGAGTACGAGCGTCGATTCCGGGAGGTTCTTCAGTCGCGCCAGCAGTTGATTGACCTTTGGGTGCGGAAACAGCAGCAGGCCAGTGCAGATGTTACCTTGTTGTGTTCCCTTGAAGACTGGGGATTTCTGCCACAGCTACATCGTCCTTGCGGGAGCTTATCGGGCGTTCGTCCTTGACGTTGCCGTAGGCATCGCTGCCGGAACTGTGGGGTGGGGAAGTTGCAACAGCTAATCAAATGTCCACAAATGGATCACAAAATGGGTTTATACTCACGCATACCCAATTAAATAATGGTATCGGTCAGCCCGATACCTTAACTAAGCTAATCGGCATTTAAGTTGCATTAAGGTAGGGCTGAAGCCCTTACTACAAGCGAATCATGCTGGAAAAATGAATGACTATTAGCTTCTCACTATGCTGTTGTAACCTTCCATAAAGCACGGTTGTAGTAATTGGCATCAGCACCAACGACTTTAGGACTTTCAAAGCCGCTTGATGCTAGCCAGCCACCTTCATTTCCTCGCTCTCCTTTGATTGGCTCTCCAGTGGAAAATAGATACCGTTTTGTCTCTTGATTTCCAATTAAAACAGGTTTGTTTAGTAGCTCATTGATATTTGTAGTTTTAGCAACTGTGTCCACGGCTGATGTCTTCTCGTTAGCAGTGGTTGTTTTTGTGAAATTGCCTTTGCTGTCATAAGCTAAACCCGATACTAAATTTCCTTGAGCATCTAATAGTTTGACTTCATCTCCTGAATCTTTCCAAAGAGATACACCACTACCGCAACTAAAGCCGCCTGACTCTGGATGTACCTCATTGGTATAAACCCGCACGCTTTGACCTGGAGCTAATTTTGTTCCTTGGGGAAAAGTAAACGCTTTGCTGCGTCCTATCCCTGAAGCAATTTGCCAACCAGATACATCGACGGGTATCTTTTCGTGATTGGTAATCTCAATGTATTCGTCAGATTGAGTTCTCTTGACCTGATTCTTATAGACAATATTGGTAATCTCTATCTGTGGAGTTTGCTGATTTGTCATAATTTTCACTCAAAATTAATGGTAATAGTCATTGATGGCATCTACTAACCCCACATTTTATGGACTAGCTTTACCATCCAACACACGACGCAAAGATAGAAACTCAGTTAGCCAAAGGCAAGGTAATCAGACTGTTTACCACATTTGAGAATCTTTTGAGTATATTCGTTCAACTTGGTTTCAATAAAGTTTGTTAACTCCATAAATCTTTTTAAGATAAGTATGTGCTTTGAATCGCTTTGTGGGGTCTAAGAGTAAATAAACAGTTAAATTACTGCACTTTTCACACTCAAACAGCTTCTTATAGCTATGGTCAAAATGCAACGACAGTTAAGACAGTTAAGAAAGTTAAGCTAATATTTAAATAAACTTTACATAACAGATTAATTGCTTTATATTAACTTCATAATAAAATCTTTGGTACTAAGCCGATTTATTTTTCCTAGTGTGGTAAAACTTACTAGAGAAGACGACTCTCTAAATTAGCCAAGTAACCCTTGGGATCTCTGCGAAATCGATATTGTTCAATTCTGGCTTTATGGTGTTTTTTCAGTTGAGAGCGTAATTCGAGCCAAGTATGAATATCAACTTGTGCTAAATCAGATGCTGTAAAAGAATGAAGTTTAGTAGTGATTGCACAGGCAAGTTTGACAGAACCACGAATAACGAGGGATGAGGGGGCAACTTTACGACCAGTACAACGACGTTGATGATGACGTAGCATACCAAAAGCATGTTCTAAGTCATTATTAGTTCTGGGAAAATCTTCAATTTCATAACAATGAAAAAGTCCAGACCAGTAGTTATGAGTGGTTTTTATAAAGTTATCGATTGCGGTACTAAGTGTACCAGCTTTCTGCTTTTGTTGGCACATTTCTGTTAATAGTTCCTGATAACTTTGTTTAACTCCAGCAGCATCAAGACCTATTTTATTATTGAGAATATTACTAGCTTGTATCTTCCCACTGATATGCAACTATAATAGGTGAAAATAAAGATGCAGTTGCAGATAACCCCTTAGCTATCAGGTGTTTTAGGTTGACTGCATGTGGTGGTAAAGCACTTTTTTTTCCATTCGTTCTAAACTTTGCTCTATTAGCGTCAAATTTTCTTGTAACTTTAACCCAGATGCCTCTAATGGTGGATGACCATCATTAGTTATAGAACTACGCACTGCCGAGCAATAATCTTCAATAATAGTCGCCAAATCCTTATCTTCATTGACAACACTACGTTCAATGTCTCGTAGTCCTCTAACCTTTTTTTTTTAATTCCTTCTTTGCATGTCGATCCGCCTCATATATGGGAATAATAGCTTCCTTCAGGTAATGATAATGACACAAACCATGAGCAATACTAGGTAATGCTAACCTAACAGCTTGTGCGTTTGGATTGTTGTCCATCACTAACAACGCCATCAATTGGTACATTTAGGGTATTAGTTACTTCTAATAATAACGCCACTAAATCTTCGTTTCTTGATGATAATAAGGTTTTAGCTAGTATTATTTCTCCTGATAAGCAATCTCGAATTACCCATAATACTTCATGTCCAATTTCTGGCTGCATTCCATCGATCGCTAATATCACCCGTCCTTGATTAGCCACTATTGCTTTTAACCAATTATTATCTTTTAGCCATAAAGAAAGTAATTTGTCTAAAGTACTCTCTCCTGGAGAGATAGACATTCTTAAGGACAACATTAGCTTATCTCAAATTGCTATCTAGCCTATACTCATGCGGGAGCAACAGCCAATTTCCATCTTTCTATGCGATCGCTAAAGCAACACTAATTGCTATCTAAGCGAACGGCGATCGCAGATGTGGTAATTGTCACTTGTTATTCTAAAATGGCATAATTTTTGACTGGCTTCTACTTTTAAAATATCTTCTAATAGGGAAGTTTAGGCAACTTAATGATAAAGCTCGTCCCCTTGCCCTCGGCGCTTTCAACTTCAATCGTCCCCTGATGCGCTTCAATAATACTCTTTGCTAAAAATAATCCTAGCCCCCATCCTGTTTGATCCTCAGCAGCGATGGTTCGACGAAATTGTTGAAATAAGATTGATTGAGCTTCTGAAGAGATCGGATTCCCCTGATTGTGGATAGTCAAGCTGATATGCGTTTCAATTTGCTCAAGCGTAAGTGTAATTGGTGTATCAGCAGCACCATACTTCACGGCGTTAATAGCTAAGTTTTCAATTACCCGTCGTATCTCTTTACGGCTGCAATTGCTCCTGATAGCAGGATCAGAAACTACAACAAACCGCTCTCCATAAGCAAAGTTCAAATCCTCTACTACGTCCTGAACAAGGTTGTCTAAACTGCATTCTTCAAATTCAAACTTTAAGCTCTGCCCTGCCCGCAGCCGACTAGCATCAAGCAGATTTTGAATCATCGAATTCAAACGCTCCACTGCTTTTAGCATTTTCGCCGCGATATTGGCATGAGTGTCTCCTTGTTCAAGCCGACGCAGAGTCAGGTGAGTACCCATTTTTATGATATTGAGTGGGCCCCTAAGATCGTGAGTCAGTGTCACCATAAATAACTCTTGAATATCTCGCAACGTCTGGGAAAATTGAGTCGCCGCATCGTTAACAGCTTGCTCAATGGAATCGATAATAATATCTCGTTCCCTTACCTCTAAAGCCGCTTCTTCTTCTAAAATCTGAAATATGACTTGACGGAGAATGTGGTACTCAAATATCAGTTGAGTCATTGAGTAGTCCGCAAAACCTGCCCGCTCATGTCCGTGCTGTTTACCAATCCGAGTGCTTTCTAGTTTATCGGTTTTTATTCTGGCTGGTGTCCTTTCAATCTTCGTTGACAGCTCATCCACCAATTGCCCTAGATACTCAGGTAGCGAATTTTGTAGCATCAGAGAGTCCTGATGCATTGATGCACCAACTTCATCACGCGCCCGCTCTTCCCACCTCTGCATAATTCTTTCAACATTTTGCTTAAGACGCTTAGACGTTTGATTAGACATAGATTGTGAAAACATCAAAATTAGCAAATAATTAGCTTGAAACCGCTTAATATTGTACGCAATATTTCAATTGAATTTTATCAAGACTTAATCCCGGATTTCTCACCACATTTCTCAAAGCCTTAGCTTAAGCAGGTTCGCTAGTGGGAGAAGAGGAGGAAGACTTTGAGTCATCGTCTTCACTCTTCATTATTGGATAATTTAATTTCTGGAATTCCTTAATAGAATATATACCATCTGCTCTTTTGCAAATACGTCATAACCATCATCTCTGAATGAAGTTATTATTATTCGGAAAATTTTCGTAATTCCCAGCTAAAATTGCTTGAACTTTAGCAGTTACTAGATCAGGGTCAATCGGCTTTTTAATGAACCCGTTTATTTTTATATCAAGAGCTTTATCAGCATCATCTTCATCAAAAGCTGTCACCAGCAGAATCGGAATAAATTGAAATTTAGCCGATTCTTGGAGGTGACGAATAACCTCAAATCCATCCATTTTTGGCATCATTACATCTAGTATTAGCAAGTCAGGTGGGTTAGGGGCTGTTTCAAGGTAAGCTAACACTGCTGCACCTGAATCAACAATTTCAATCAAACGGTCTGATGCTTGTAAAATCGTTTTTAGAAGAAAAGAGCTATCAGCCACATCGTCACAAATCAATATACGCTTGATAACACTATCCATTGCGATTTTTGGGAAATAAGTGGCTTTTTACGGAAATTAAAATAGCAAAAACTAAATTTTACTACTATTTTTACAGGAGTTTAAAGCCTTGCTTATTAAAATAGATCAAAATTGTCTCTTATTTTCTGTTTGTACTTAGATTATAGACGATTACAGTACCACAGACAATACCCGCTTTGTCAAATGGAAGCAATCTTATTTTCTGTGTCGCGCGATCGCGGTTCGCTGTCTTCGTCTCTATTAGTAACCTGGGGTAGTAAAGGATTACTGAGAGCTAGGGGGTTTGTTGTCGGTGCGAGAAAGAAGACTTGACGCAGAGCTAACCGATTTTTTCGGTAAAAGCTATTGTTATCATTGTAAATTGACAAGACAAGTTATAATTTCTTAGAAAAAGAATATAATTGTATTGAATAAATGAAATAGAACTGGGAATTATTTAAATTTACTATGAAATTAATGCATTTTATAAATGCAACATTGGCTGACTCCAGAAGTAATATAGATAGTTTTTTCCACCCATGTTACCATAAAGCGCCAAAAAGTTTACCCACAATATCTTGTGTCATATCTGGAACTGGGGGACGGTCATCAACATTGGCTGCGGTCAGCTTCAAAGCGATTAATTCTCCTTGGTTTTTGATAATTAGGTGTAATTTGAAACCGAAATACCAATCAACAGAATTCTTGTCCCTATGAGCATAGGCATTCTTCCAATCAGGTAAAACTTGTAAGGGATAAAATTCTTTAAAAAGGTGCAATACTCAGAACTATGAAATCTGATTTCCGTTTGATGAAACACTAAATGTCATATCTGCTTCTTCAGCAAATATTCTAATCAGTGAAATTTATTTATCGGATAAAGCAGAACATTTATTGCTTGCACAACTCCGAAATTTAGAAGCGTCTTTTGGGCGATGGATTCCAGTTATCGCCTTGACTCGTTTTGCTGAAGATGAAGATCGCACTTATGCATTAAAAACTGGTTTTGTAATCTACTTATCTAAGCCAATCGACTCGTATAAGTTGCTTGGCGTAGTTTGTGATTTGACATTATTTAATGAGCGCCCTTATACAATCTAGCACAGTGCTAGATGATACTTCTCTAAAATAACGTGAACTTTATACTCAGTTTGACCAAAGATTTTATACCGTACAAGCTAAAGATTTAACTTGATACTCAGAACAATTAGTAAGGCAAATAGCAAAACCGCTTAAACATTCTGCTAAAAGCAGTCTACTGTCATGAAAGCAAACACTCTAAATGAAAGCTCCTCTTCAAACAACCAATCTTTAGTAATGATTGCTGACAATCAGGCAAACCGCCAAGAATTATGCTTTTCCCTAGAACAATCAGGCTATCGAGTAGCCCAAGCTAAAAATGGTGCAGAAGCAATAAATATTTTTCAACAATTGCGCCCAGAACTAGTACTCCTTAATGTCATCTTGACAGATATGTTGGGGTTTGAGTGTTGCGCTAAGTTACTAACTCTTCAGGAAAATAAGCATACTCCAGTTTTAATGATTATAGAAATTGAGGATACATCCTCCATTGAAAATGCATTTAGAGCGGGTGCAACAGATTGTATAATTAAACCTTTTAACTACCTAATTTTGCATCAACGTGTTAGACGCTTAATTGAGCAATCGCAGCTACATCAAAAACTCGTTACTGCTAATCTAGAATTGCAACGGCTAGCTACTATCGATTTCTTAACTCAACTAGCTAACCGCCGACGATTTGAAGAATATATACACCAGGAGTGGCGGCGAATGAAACGCTTGCAACAGCCTTTGTCTCTCATACTCCTTGATGTTGATTTCTTCAAATCTTACAACGATACTTATGGTCATCAGGCAGGCGATCGCGCTCTTTTAGAAATTGCTAAAGCGATTAAAGATGTTGTTAAACGTCCTGGCGATTTAGTTGCCCGTTATGGTGGGGAAGAATTGGCTATTGTTTTACCTTACACAGATATGTTTGGTGCTGCGAAAGTTGCTAAAAGAATTTGCTTTGCTATTCGCTCCTTAGCAATTCCCCATATAAATTCACAAGTTAGTCTTCATCTTACCGTGAGTGCCGGGTTAGCCACAGTCATTCCTAACCAGATTTTTAACATTGAACAAATCATTGCAGCAGCCGATAAAGCGCTATATCAGGCAAAGGCAACAGGACGCAATTGCTTCAAGCACAATAACTTACTACTTGATATGCAAACTCCCCGTAATCTACCAGTTTTCAGGAAGATAAAGATTAAGCTTATTCAGTACTTGTTATGCCAAATTAATAAATAAAATGCCAATTTCATAAGCATCTGACTCGGAAATTTTCAAAATTTCATCGTCACTCCAGTACAAGTTTACAATTTCATCTCCCGGCAATAGCAACCTGGGGTAGTGAAAGACTACTGGGAGCTAGAGCTTTCATGCATACAAAAAGCCGTTTCGATACCATGACGTTGTTGTTAGCGAATCTACTACATATTTCTAAATATAAGTATTACTTAAGCTCAAACCTCCAATCTGTTATTGTGTGTTTTAGTTGCAACACTTTTGTTTATGCGTTTGTAACATTTTCGCCAACAGTATCCGATGACCCGATCTTCAGCACTTCATTAAGAGATTCTGGTCATCAATGATGCCCAAGCTGTAGAGCTGCTTGGACATATTTTATTAATGCATCCGGGTCAACAGGCTTTCGGACAACTCCATACACCAACACATCAAATTCTTTCTGAAAAAATGCCTTTTCATCAGCTGTGATCAACACTATAGGTAAAGATTCTAAAAGAGAATTATTTTTAATGCGGTGAACTACTTCGTATCCATTCATAACAGGCATCATTACATCCAGTAAAAGTAGATCAGGTCTTTTAGATTCAAGAAAAGCTAGCGCTGCCGCTCCTGACTCCACAATTTCAACTTCATAACCCTCCATTTCTAAAATAGTTTGGAAGAAAAAGCAGTTGTCTGCAACGTCATCGCAGACAAGGATAAGCTTATTAGTACTATCTTGTTTGACTCCTCTTTTAACTACCATCTTGAAATAGGGAAGATAAAGTTGTTTCTCTATTTATAGTTAAACGAACAACTTTTTTCGTCTAGCTGTGGTGTTAGTTGCTAGCATAAGTTTTATCTAAATATGATAGCCAGCTTTTGAAAATAGCGGGGAGAAGCGTGTTTAAAAACACTCACCACTGAGGATTTGCAATAATTAATGCCGCCGCCGCCTGATTATCCAATGGTCTAGAGAAAAAATTTCCCTGCCCATATTCACATTTCATAGCTTTTAGGAGCGCTAGCTGTTCTGCCGTTTCTACCCCTTCGGCGATTACATCTACACCTAGTTTTTTGGATAGGATCACCATTGTTTCAACAATATCTAAATTTCCTTGAGCAACGCTGTCACCACTAACAAAGGAGCGGTCTATCTTCAACTGATTAATTGGAAAGTGGTGGAGACGACCTAATGAGGAATAGCCTGTACCAAAGTCGTCAATTGCTAACTTAATTCCTAATTTTCTCAGTTCTTTTAGCTTGATGGTCGCTTTGTCGCTGTTTTCCATAATTACGGTTTCTGTAATCTCCAGCGTCAAACTTTGTGCATCTAGTCCAGTCTTCTGTAGAACTTGATTAATGTGCAGCAGCAACTTTTGTTGACTAAACCTAGTACTACAAAGATTGACGCTAATAGTCAAGGGGCGCTGCTCCAAATTTGACCACTGGGAAAATCGCTCTTGCCACTGCTGTGTCTGACGACATGCCTCATCCAACACCCACTCATCAATTGGGCTGATTAACCCAGTTGATTGGGCAGTTGACATGAAATACTCTGGCAAAACAATGCCAAGTTTTGGATGTAGCCAGCGCACAAGGGCTTCAAAACCAATTATCTTCCCAGTTTTTAGTAACACTATCGGTTGATAATAAATCCGAAACTCAAAACGCTCAATGGCTCGGCGTAGAGCATTCTCCAACTGCAATTGTGAGATTGCTTGAATGTGCATATCAATGTTAAAAATCTCATAACACACTTTGCCTTGTGCCTTAGCTCGGTACATAGCAATGTCAGCATCACGCAAAAATTCTTCTGGTTGGTTATAATTTGTACTGCTTAGGACAATGCCAATACTGGCTGTAGTAAAGACTTCTTGCCCATCTAGCTCCACAGGAAGTGCCAGTTGATGTTGGATTCGCTCAGTAGCGTTGATCACATCGTTAATATCTTTTATCCCTTCTAGCAGGATTATAAACTCGTCTCCTCCCAGTCTTGCACCTACATCTATAGAGCGCAAGCATTCTTGGAGCCTTTGAGCAATGACAAGTAATAATTGATCGCCAAATCTGTGTCCAAGGCTGTCGTTGATAGACTTAAAGCCATCTAGGTCTAGAAACAGGACAGCAAATAGATAATCTTCATGCCGTTTGGAATAATTGATCGCATGTTCAAGGCGTTTTATAAATGCACT
>NZ_JAAGOG010000229.1:0-10851 GCF_010747425.1 Nostoc sp. UIC 10630 | reverse complement strand
TTGAGCGCCATTAGTAAGAGCTAGGTTTGTTGTAGTGATATTAATGCTACCAGCAGCAGAACTAGTGGCTTCCTTGTCCACAAAGCTAATAGCTCCGCTAGAGAATCCATTGCTTCCTACTCCATCGAAGGATACGGTATCAGCGTCAGTAATATTAATCGTACCTGCTTTTCCCTTACCTTCTTTAAGTATACCGACATACAGCCGAGCGCCATTAGTAAGATTTAAGTTTTTTGTAGTGATGTTAATTTCTCCAGCATCGCTTACATCGCTTATGGCTGTATTTTCCACACGACTCAAAGCTCCGGTAAATATAGATATAGTGTTTCCTAGATCATTTATAGTGCTGTCTACTCCATCAAAAGATACGGTATCAGCAGTAATATTAATCGTGCCTGCATTCCCTTCACCAAAAGTACTAGCATTCAGCCGAGCGCCATTAGTAAGATTTAAGTTTTTTGTAGAGATGTTAATGTCTCCAGCATTGCCGCTCGCACTAATATTTACAACATTTTCAACTTGACTACCTTGATTTATTGTCAAATTGTTCAGAGTATTTAACGTAACATTTCCAGCTTTACTTTCAACAGAGCCAAAATCTGATGCTCTTTTGCCACAAGTTGGAGCGGCTCCAATCCCAGCACAGATAGCACTATTTTCCAAAATATCTAAATCTTGAGCATAGATGTTAATATTACCTCCCCCTCCAGCAGTCACATCTACTTGAGCGCCATTGGTAAGTAATACATTGCCTCGTGCTACACCATCAGGAAAACTCAAGCCACCATCGCTAGCCAATCCAACGGTTCCTTCTCCAGCTAAACTTCCTAAAGCAATTTGTCCTCCTGCTGCGGTCAATCTTCCCCGATCTAAACTAATGTCCCCACCTACAAGAGATAAACTTTTTCCTGGACTGACCTGAAGTCCCACGCCATCGGCTACAGACTGATTAGTGATACTCCCTGGATTCTCTCGAAATCGCAATCCAATAGGAATATTAATTGCCAGCATGGGTGGTACTTGCGGGTTGATGGCGCTAAACTCCAATCCACCGCCAAACAATAAACTGTTTGCTGTACTAGCCAAGAATGAACCGCGCATATCTAAACGCGCATCTGTCCCAAATAAAATCCCATTAGGATTTATAAAAAATAGATTGGCATTACCATCTGCAACACCAAGCTTACCGAATATATTGGAAGGTTTTCCCCCTGTAACCCGACTGAGAATGTTCTCAATTCCAGCCGGATTGGAAAAATAGGCTTTTCCTTCTTGACCAACATTAAATTCCTGAAAACTATGAAAAAGGTTCGCCCCCCGACGGGCACCGCCATCAATTAGATCGGTGTTGGCATTCGAGTTTACAACTGAACTTTCAGCACCAAGAGTATTATCAGGAATTATCTGCCCTGTGGCGGTGTCGATAGAAAACAGACACCCGAATGTGGCTAGGGGTAAAGTGATGAGAAAGAGCGATCGCCTCAGTCCTTGCATACTCTCCAACCTCTGGAATATTAGTTAGGAAGGCGATGGTAAATTTCAACTATTTCACAGAAGGTTGATTAATGCTGAGATTGAAAGTTTAGTTGTCTAATAAAAACATCCAATCAGTCAGATATTCACTACCAATGAGAATTTTTCCCCACAATTCAAATAACAAGATTGAACACTTACGCATCGTACATCTGTACAGTAAGTAATATCTATATCTCCTCCATCATTCTTTGGTCTCATCCCACTTCTGTTCCTTTTGATAGAGATTAATCTCCAAATCTTGTTTTTCCTTACCTTGATAACGTCTCTCAACAAAGTTTTTTGTGATTAAAATAACTTGATTAAAACGACTTAACATTGATAGAAAAAGACAATCCATTTTCTTGCAATGAATTGTTACTGCCATCAACACCAATCAATGGTACTCCCCAGTCAAGGCGCATATTTAGCCAGTCTGACATTTGCCACTGCAAGCCTAAACCTGTTGACAGCAAAGTATTAGAATTTAGCTCAGATTTTGCGGAACTATTCCAACCAATGCCAAAATCAACAAACGAAGTCAGGTGTAAAACTCCCTTGACTTCCGGTACTCGTAAAATTGGTAATTGCACCTCAGCAGATAAGAAAGCACCGTTGTCAGTTAGTAGTAAATCTTGGCGATAACCCCGGACACTCCCCAAGCCTCCGATCGCAAATTGTTCTAAAGGTACAAGTTGGCGTGTAGTCAATTGTAAATCTGAGCGCAGCACTAACAATGTCTCTGGAGCCAGAAGTCTAACATACTGTCCTTGTCCCCGCCAATAAAAAAAACGACTGTCTGGCGGCTCATTGTTAATTGTGGCGTTAAACGCACCTATCCCTAGATTGAATTGTGAACGTAAGGCAAATACTTCTGTGGAATTGCGACTCGTCCATTCTTGAAAAAATCGCAATGCAGAAATGCGAGTTCTGCCATTATCATCAGCACCTGGGGAAATGGGAAAATCTAATCCCAACAGAGATGTTTTACTTTGTTGTTGCGAGAAGGTCAAACCTATAGCAAATTCTTGTCTGGGAGTTTGCAATAAAGGCTGCCGTAGGGTTATTTCCAAAGATTGAGAATCACCTAGAATATCGAGGCGATCAAAAGGTGGTTCAATTACCTGAGTGTTGCTTGTGCCATATCCTACTTGCAGCGTACCATTCCGGGGATTGATGGGGATGGTGTAGCTAATATCGTAGGAATTACTACCAGCAGTATTGCTGTAAGTTGCCCTGAGTTTATCCCCCAAGCCGAGTAGATTACCTTCACTCAATCGAAATCCCCGGCGAATGCTACCTACACTGGGGGCGCGACTATTATCAACAAAAAATTCTCCCTCTAAAGAATCAGCCTCCTTGACGGTAACTTTCAGGAGGCTTAACTCTGGACTTGTCCCCGCAGATAGTTCGGCGGAAATATTTTGAATGAGAGGGTCGAGTTGTAATAATTGTATGGCTTGCAGCAAGCGATCGCGATTTAAAGGTCTGCGGGCTGCGATCGCTAACCGACTTTTGATATACCCTGGATTTAACCGACTTGTGCCTATTACCTGAATCTCTTCTAAGCCACCTTCCACAATTTGAATTTGGACAATACCTTGGTCTTTCGGAAACCTTTGATCGGCTGGAATGACTGCACCAGAATTGATATAACCAGCATCTATATACAATTTGCTAATAATTGCCTCTACTTGTAGGAGTTCTGTAAAGGTAATGGGCTTACCAATAAATGGCTGAGTTACTTTCGCCAATTCTTCATTACTGAAGGCAGTATTGCCGAGAAATTCAAACCCTTTAATGACAATCGTCTGGGGTATTTCTGGTAGTTTTGGCGGTGTAGGTAGACTGGGGGTTGGTGTTTGCAGTAAATCTTCGTCAGCAGGTGGCGGGATTGGCTTTGTCGGCTGTTTGGGGATTGTCGGCCTAACTGGGGAGGGAATTTGAGTTAGTACAGCGTTGGGTTCTTCTTCTACTTTCCAATTCACAGTAGAACTAGCAACAGACTTAGTAGCAGTGCTAGCGATCGCTATGGCAACTGTACCAAGTAACCATATATTTTGCCAAAATCTCTGAAATTTTTGCCTAATCTGATTTTTCATCGCATAGGAAAGCTAACGACACTAAGCTAGGCTCTTTGACTGAATCTCAGTCAGGCAAACTGGGTTAGGCGCATCAAAAATCTATCGTCTAGACCTATTATTTCCGTAAATTCTGACAGCTATTTCATCTATCTATTAGTGGATGAAAATTTATTAAAAAAACTTGTTGAGTTTCAAATAGGGGATTGGTTTATAGATTTGACTGCAACCCCCTAACTATCTAATTGTTATTAAGTGGCATCGTCAGATTAAAAACAAGAGAAATAGTAGCTATGTTGCAATTTAAATGCTGATTAGCTTACCAATTCAATTAATGATTGCAAAACATCCTTGACTCAAGACGCGATGAATCGCGTTTCTACAACGCAAACAATTGAGAGTAGTTTACGTAGTGTATTCGGCGTTAATCCTCACGTAGTCATAACTCAAATCACAACCCCAAGCTTTACCTACACCATAACCATTGCCAACATTAACGGAGATTAACACCGTATCCTGTTGCAGATAAGCACCTCCCGATGCTTTTTTCAAATAAGCACTTGCTGCTGCACGGTCAAATTGTAGAGGTTGTCCATTTTCTAACATTAAGAAATTTCCTAGCTTAATTTGCAGATTTTCTTGCTCAAATGGCACACCTGCACGTCCGGCGGCGGCGGCGATGCGTCCCCAATTTGGATCGCGTCCAAAGATTGCAGATTTAACTAAGGATGAACCAGCGATGGTTTTGGCAATTTGACGGGCTGAGAGTTCATCATGAGCGCCAGTCACTTCCACTTCAATTAGACAGGTTGCACCTTCACCATCACGAGCGATCGCTTTGGCTAAATGCTGGCAAACTGCTGTTAACATCGCCTCTAATTTCTCTGCCTCTGCGCCCCATTCTATAATTGCTGGGGTACGAGATTGACCATTTGCTAAGGCGATTAAGCTGTCGTTGGTACTAGTATCACCATCCACGGTAATGGAATTAAAGCTTCTATCTGCCGCCCTTGCTAACATTTGTTGCCACAGGGCTGGGGAAACCACAGCATCACAAGTAACAAATGCCAACATGGTTGCCATGTTGGGATGAATCATGCCAGAACCTTTGGCAATACCACCAATTCGTACTGGGCGTTCACCTACAATTGTCTCTAGGGCAATAGATTTTGTTACCAAGTCTGTAGTGATAATCGCCCCAGCTGCGGCATCTGAACCTGTTGCGGATAGTGCTGCTACTACCTTGGGAATCCCGCTTCGCAAAGCATCCATCTTAATTCTTTGACCGATCACGCCAGTGGAAGCCAATAAGACAGATTCAGACGAGATGTTTAGTGCGTGAGCTATTGCCAGAGAAGACTCTAGGGTATCAAGGTAGCCTTGATTACCTGTAGCGGCATTTGCTTGTCCAGCGTTGCAAAGGATGGCACGAGCGCTAGGTTTGGCTTGCAAGCGTTGGCGACAATATTCTACACAGGCAGCTTTAACTTGACTGGTGGTGAATACACCAGCTGCGATCGCTTCCACCTCTGAGAATATCAAAGCTAAATCTGGCAACCCCGAAGGTTTCAACCCTGCGGTTATTCCCGCCGCCTGATACCCCCTTGGTGCTGTGACACCACCTGTAATTTTTTGCCAATCTGCCATTATTCTTCCTTACAACTATCAGGTTGGATAGGTCAATTTGTGCTTTAAAAAAGTGCGAAGAGACGCGATTACTCCCGTCTGTACAAGAGTTATGAGTTTTCCCCCAGTTCCCTTGCTCCCCAATTCCTAATGACTATTATGAGTTTATTTGCTGATGGCAATAATAATGCACCAGTTGGCGATTAGCATAATTGTTTTACCTTTCTTATGACGAAAGACAAATATGAAAAAAGAGAGCAACTTGAGTCGCTCTCCAGATCATTACGGAGCATCTTTTACTCACAGTATATATTTGATTATCTAATAGTTAATACTTACTTATTAAGATTTTTTCTAAAATTTTAATGAAGCTGCTCCGTAAATACCACAGACTAGATAAAAAAGAGAGCTACTTAGGCAGCTCTCCAGATCATCAGGGTGCATCTACTTACCACACTATATCATTTTAGGTATGCGGGTAGTCACCAGTTTTTATATGAAGATTTCATGAAGAAACACCGAGAAAATACTTACTTTAGGTATGGGACATTGGGCATTGAAAAGAGGCAGAGGGGCAGGGAGCAGAGGGGAAAACTCTTCTCCCTTACTCCCTTGCTCCCTACTCCCTCACCCTTGAAACCTGCTTTGACAGACTACTAAGCATTCAGTTTCTTTTCTACCAATTCGTTAGTCAGCTTGGGATCGGCACGTTTGGCTGTTTTTTTGAGAACTTGTCCAACAAAGAAGCCTTTGAGGTTGGTGTTACCGTTGCGATACTTTTCTAGTTCTTTGGGATTGGCGGCTATGACTTCATCAACGATAGGTTCTAGTACACTAGGATCAGTGATTAACTCTTGACCTGCAAAAGCTTTTTCAGGAGAAATCCCACTGAGCAAATCTGGCAACTTTTCTTTAGCTTGAGCATTGCTAATTTTGCCCGTTTCAATACGAGTAATGATCTCAGCTAAATTGGTAGGAGTCAGCCCGATTTGAGTAATACTCAGTTTTTGCTTATTAAGGTAGGCGGCGATATCTTGAGTAATCCAGTTTGCAGCAGCTTTGGGATTTGCTCCAGATGCGATCGCAGTTTCAAAATATTCCGCTACTGGACGATCTTCTGTCAATACTCGCGCATCATAAGCCGAAAGCCCCAACTCACTTTCATAATGATGGCGTTTTTGGGCTGGTAATTCTGGTAATTCGCTGCGCCACTTCTCTAATTCTGAATCCGTCACCTCAATTGGTGCTAAATCTGGTTCAGGGAAGTAGCGATAATCGCTAGAACCTTCCTTCACCCGCATACTACTTGTACGTTGAGCGCCTTCTTCCCATAGCCGAGTTTCTTGGATGATGCGCTCGCCTGCTTCGATGGCGGCGATTTGGCGCTCAATTTCGTAGTCAATCGCTCGTTGGATGGCGCTGAAGGAGTTCATGTTTTTAATTTCTACCTTGGTGCCAAATTCCTCTCGTCCCACTGGACGCACAGATATGTTGACATCGCAGCGCAGAGATCCTTCTTGCATATTGCCATCACTCACGCCGAGATAGCGCACAATCCGGCGTAACTCTTCGGCATATTCAGCAGCTTCTAATCCTGAACGCAAATCAGGTTCCGAGACAATTTCGACTAATGGTATACCTGCGCGATTGTAATCTACCAGAGAATAGGAAGAACCGGAAAGGCGATCGCTACCTGCGTGTACCAATTTTCCTGCATCTTCTTCCATGTGCAGACGTGTAATACCAATGCGTTTACGGGTGGGATTCCCTTCAGCATCTACCAACTCAATTTCTAACCAACCATGTTCTGCGATCGGTAGATCATATTGAGAAATTTGGTAATTTTTGGGTAAGTCAGGATAAAAATACTGTTTCCGGTCAAACTTACTATATCTCGCAATTTGACAATTCAGTGCCAAACCAGTTTTGACGGCATATTCTAATACTTTTTCATTGAGTACAGGTAAGACCCCAGGTAAACCCATACAAACCGGGTCAATGTTAGTATTTGGGTCAGCGCCAAATGCCGTAGAGCTATTAGAGAAAATTTTGGTTTTGGTACTCAACTGACAATGGGTTTCTAGACCAATAATCGCTTCATACTCAGTTTTTACAGTTGTAGCAGTCGTCATAATATCACTAATTTCGGCATAATCCTTGTAGTGGTACTATTGTAGCGGCGTATTGAGCTGCACTGAAGACGGTTATTTCGGTGAGTAATGCTTACCCTGATGAGCTTGAAAAGCAAGTTGTAAACCTAAGATAAAGAAAATCTTGATTATTGGTTCGGGGGGTGCTGGTAAATCTACCCTAGCCCGCGAACTGGGAACCATCTTAGGCTTAGAAGTCATTCACTTAGATACTTGGTACTGGAATCCTGGCTGGGTTGAGACTCCAAAAGCTAAATGGCAAAGTATTATCCAAAATTGCAAAATTTAAAAAGCTTGTAACAACTCCGAATATTTTAACAGAAGTTAATAGCCTTGCGAATCAACTTGGTGAACCTGAACGTTCTCAATGTTTTACAATATTTGCTCAATTTTCTAAAAATGTTGCTCTTTTAGATGAATGCTACGTAAAAAGTTTAGATGCTGTTAATAATGATAAATTTGTCAAATTCGGATATTTAATAATAAATCAAACTATTAAATAAAATTAGCACTCAAGGCTTGTTAGTGCTAATTTTCAACTGAACTTTAATATCTATGATTTAGCACTCAAGGCTAGCTAGTGCTAATTTTTTATTGAACTTTAACACCTATGATATAAACCAAAAGTATACTTTTTATAGATGCTTAAGTTAGGCTATAAGTATTATAATAGAGAAAAAGTAAAGCTTCCTGCAAGTAATTTATAACTCGGAGTACTAGCATGAAATACACTTTTGATATTGTAGGAGTATCTCCACTTTTGCAGTTTTTTAATCACCAACAGCAAAATGAGCAAAAACCACCCCACCAAGGTGTGGAATATTTGGGGATGTATACGTGTACACTAGATACCTTTCTAGAATCGGTAGAATCCGTTCCAGCGAAGTGGGATTGGAATCTAGATCAAGTGGTAGATACCGTGATTCAGTTTTGGCTGAACAACTCAGACAGTATTAGTTATTGGAAAGTACGCTTAAGTAATGCTGGTAAAGATAATTTACTAGTCGCAAGATTAGCGGATATAACCGCCTTACAAGCTGAATTTGAATCCCTTCTAGATAAGAAGTGGTGAATAGATAGCTAGATATAGGACTCATATTTTATTTTTGAAAAAGCTCAGTACAACTCAAAAATCCTTCTTTCCTCTTGCCTATCAACGCAAGTAAGTATGGCTACGCCACGCTGCGCTAACAAAAATCAAAGCGGATTCTTATAGGAGTAGAGATTGCTGCGCCTCCAAGCAAAATCAATGATTTTCTCTGTTATTTTCGTTTTCAATTATTTTGAGAATTTTGAGATATAGATTTTCTACTCTTTTGGTCTGAACTTCACCAAATGATGCATAGTGACTTAAGCTAGGAGCGCCATTTACTTCAAGGATTGTATAATCTACTATTGGTGAGGTTATATCACTAGCAAGAATGTCCACACCTGCTAATCTCAGTTGCATATCTTTTGTAATACTTACTGCGAGTTTTTGAAAATCAGGATGAATGCTTTCTGTAAAGTCTACTGCCTCGCCTCCAGTCGATAAATTTGCATTATCTAAAAGATATACAATATTATTTTTAGGTATCACACTACTAAAATTTAGCTTCCGTCTTCGCAAGTTTTTTTTAATTCTGTAATCTTCAAAATCTATAATTTCTTTTCTACCATTTTTGATAAAATTTTCTTGCTTCTGTTGCATAAGTTCTAAAACATTAGACTGACCATCCCCGGTTATAAATAGGGGAATTCTTTGATATGCCGAAACTACTTCATCATCAAGTACTACAATTCTATAATCATTGCCACTATAAAATCGTTCAACAATAAAGCCTGAGACTTTTTGCAAGATTTTATTGGCTATTTGATAGTATTCTTGCTTATTATAAACCTTGGTAACAAATATTCCTTGACTGAGATTAATTGGCTTGACAATTACAGGAAATCCCAACTCCTTAGCATAATAGAATCCTTCATCTATATTTCTAATATTAGCTATTCCTTCGCATAATTCTTCACTAAAAAATGTTTTTCCTTCGGTAACTTGGTAGCCAAAATTATTCAAAAAAAAGCTAGAAACACTTTTGTCTTTTGCTATTGCTGTTGAACCCGAAGAATTAATACTAAATCTGGTATTCCTAAAAAAAGTTTTATTCCCATTTTTAAAGGTAATCAGTCCCACAAAGGTGCATTCTGGATCTACTAAAACTACTGCTCCTATTTCCTTTGCTACTTTTTGAATGATTGATGTTACAAATGGTGTTTCCATTATGATAACTATAATTTTCTCGGGGGAACTTAATATTAATTCTCAAATGAGCTTTTGATAGTCTCTTTTAAGACATTAGCGTTAAGTTTACCACTGATACTGGTTTTCCTTCTGCGTATGCAAACAAATCATGAAAACTCAATATTTGGCAAACCTTCTGCTTGAAGATTTTTTGGTGCTGAAAACAGTTGCAAATTAAGGCTTTGAGATTCATAGCTACCTGAAAATTACAACTTAGTTGGTCTAAAATTTAGCGCTAAGTGTTGACAACTTATTAATAATCGAATAACAAGGTGGCAGCAGCATAAAAAAAAGCGTTAGTGCATTCCTACTTAGAAACTAATTAACGCCCTTCATTAAACTTCATACGGATAACATCATTATGCCAGAAAATACGGTTAACCAAGCTTCTAAATCAGACAATCAGCCTATTGCTTATAAAGAACGCCTCAATTCTTGGGCGATCGCTCGTCAGCTTCCTAATACGCAACGGGAAATTGTTGCTCGCTTCCGCAGTCGTTCTGATGCCGATGGCTATATGCGACACCTCCCCCAGGAAATACCAAATGCTTCATATATGGTTGTTTTTGATTGCCAACGCGAAGCATCTGTGATTTAAAATACAAATTTCGGCAATAGACCTATTTTGAAAATAGGGAACAGAGAAAGAAATTTTCGTTCTAGATTGTGTTCGCGTAGGGGGTGCTTTGTCCTTACTCTGTTCATTAGTATCTTTTTACATTCTTGTGGTGAAAAGGGAAGGGTTAAGGGGAAAATCCAATCCCTTTAACCCTTGCTCTTAATCTCTCTTTTTGCCCGCAAAAAAATTAAAAATGTGTAGGTGTAGCTCGTCGAAAGCGAACAGCGCTCACTACAAACTAATTTCAATACAGCAGTTTTCCTTTGCATGAAGTACAAAGCTACTGGTTTAGCGGCAGGGGACAGGAGGTAGGAGGTAGAAACTCTTTATATATGATGCGTGAATTCTCCATTGTGTACCTCACTTACTTGCAATCCGCTGTATTTATTACATTAATTTCCTTTGATTATTCTCGCCTACTTACTTAATTAGAAGCAGAAGTTATTAAATTTTTTTACCATTATATTAAACCTCATCTATGTTGAAATCTAGATTTTTTAAAAGATATATTTATGTAGGTTGGGTGGAGTGAAACGCAACCCAACATTACCACCAAATTTGATGTTGGGTTACGCGATCGCTGCA
>NZ_JAAGOG010000408.1:0-1993 GCF_010747425.1 Nostoc sp. UIC 10630 | reverse complement strand
ATGGCAAAACGATTGCTTCGGGTAGCGGGGACAAGACTGTAAAACTCTGGCGTACTGATGGCACTTTGCTCAAAACTATTGATGGGCATGAAGATGCTATTTGGGGTGTAGCCTTCAGCCCAGATGGAAAGATGATTGCCTCCGCTAGTTCGGATAACACTGTAAAATTGTGGCGCACTGATGGTATTTTGATTACAACTTTTACTGGGCATAAGGCTAAGATGAATGATATCGTCTTCAGCCTAGATGGCAAAACACTTGCTTATGCTAGTGAGGATAAGACAGTAAAATTGTGGAGTTTAAATAATATAAATAATTTAGATTATTGGCTTAGACTAGGATGCAAGCGTTTACGTGTTTATTTGCAAAATCCTAATAATGGAATGAACTTAAATAATTCCAATCGCTACCTTTGTGATGATGTGAAGTAATAGGGAGTCCGCAATAGTTGTGTGACCATATAGCCTTGATTACAACACAATTTTATTTGCTTGTAAGACTAATTAATATAATGTTACGGCGTTGTTATATAAATAACTCAAATCTTGCGTCTACCCAAATTCCGCCTGACAATTAATTCTCAGGCTCACAGCATAATTCTATTGAAATGGATTTAAATACTGTTAGGACTTACGCAGACTCTAGGATTTCTTAGCGTTCTTGGCGACTGAGCAGTTTATAAATTAAGCTTTTTGACGATTTTTGCGTAAGTCCTGACTGTCCTAATCAGATTTATCTGACTTGAGCTATTAGCCAAGAAATAAATTTCTTGACAGAACAAAAAGTTAGCGCAATATCTGATATCTCCAGTTTGAGTTAGCATCCAAATTTAACATCATCAGTGTCTTCTATTACATTTAATATTGTTCCGGTACTGCCAGGTATACAAGGACGACATGCACTAGGTCTAATATCTGGACGACATCCACGACATCCACTACATCCAACACATCCAATACATGTACGGCATGTACGACATGTACGACATGTACGACATGTACCGCAATTAGCAAACCATCTTTGGCTAACTGCAGAATCAAGTACTTCAGAAATTTGTAATCTTTCTAAAGCTATTATTTCCTCATCAGGCAACAGTTGTTCTAGTTTGTCTGCTCTATCTACCAAACGCATTTCTATTGTTGGTTGGATCAGTATTTTTTCTGCAAGCATTGTCACTTACTCCTTTTAACTTCAATTCCTGAACCTGTCTGTAAATCTGCATTCGAGTTTATAAAAAGCTGAAATAATGTTTTTACGTCAATCAATTTTCATGGAAGAATAGGTATTTAAATGAGCGAATGCGAAGAATGGCTAAAGTATAATAGTTATTTCCTAATTATTATGCTTTGATAGGACTAGTAAACAAAAAAAACTTTTATCTTTTATGAAATCTATTTATACAGCTACTAAAAATTTGACGTTAAGCTGAAAACACTTGTTCTGTGCTGCAATGACAACTTAAGCATCTACCTTAGTTTTGCTTTAGCTTTCTAAAATGCCTCAAAAGTATTAAGAAAAAAAATCATTTAAGAAATTTACCAGAGGAACTGGATGAAATTATCACTACAGGTTTTAACCAAAATATTTGGTTATTTGATTTTTATCAAAGTTGTTTGATTAGAAAGGTAAATGCCAAATATTACCTACTCTTCTATTAGGATTGTTACAGTCTAGAAATGATTTAACCTCTTCCTCAGGTAGAACCTTTTTTATGATTATTATACTGCCTGCCACAATAGTGATGGCATCTGCAAACAGTAAATTGGACATATTATGTAGACAAAACTAATAAATAACAAGCCATAGAATTAGTCATCAAAATACATATACCCAAAGTAGTATAAGGCATTAAGAAAAAAGAATCTAAGGAACGCCCTGATTGATGCGAAGTTGGGCTAAATTGAGGCGAATGCCTAAGAGGGTGTTTGAAAAGTTTTAGGGAGTCAAAAATTAAGCAAGTCGCCTCACCATAATACGGATCATGGAAAGGTAG
>NZ_JAAGOG010000496.1:0-548 GCF_010747425.1 Nostoc sp. UIC 10630 | reverse complement strand
GGTATGCTAACAGATATACGGGCACAACAAGAAGGTGTGATTTCAAAAGTTACAGTCAAAACTGGTCAGTCTATAAGGTCTGAGGATTTGTTATTTGTTATAGAAAATCACCGTACAAGCCAACTTCAAGCTCAAGAAGTTTCTAGTCGCCTGAATCAACAAGAAACAGAATTGAGACAGGCTCAAGAACGTTTAGCGCATAAACTGTCACTTCTGAATATAGTAAATCGAGATGCTGTAAACCAGGAGAAGTTTGCAGTCTCGGAGAATCAGCAAAACCAAAAGCAATTGCTTTCCGATCTTGAAGGCGCAAAGTCGCGTTATCAACTTGCAGAATTAAACTATAAACGAGCAAAGTTTTTAAAGTTAGAAGGAGCGATCGCTGAAGCCAGCTTTGATGTAGCAGAGATCGAACTCAAACAGCGTGAAAGTGAAGTAAAAAGCCTACAAGCTAAACTTGCAGCCTTACAGGTTAACCAGGATGCTGTTCGTAATGGCTTATCATTATCCAGAACAAGGAGTAACTACGACCCAAGCATTCGTTTAGT
>NZ_JAAGOG010000228.1:0-10930 GCF_010747425.1 Nostoc sp. UIC 10630 | reverse complement strand
ATACTATGCAGATCCAGTTAGAAGACAATTCTTTATAAGTCTTGCTATTCAAGGATTTGATATTGTATTTTCTGATTTATGTATAAATTAAAAGGAACAAATTTGCTACAAGGTTTCTACTAGCTGAGTACAAAAATTTAAATAATCTCACTTTTACAAAAGTGGTATATAGATAAAAAGTTTGTTTTTCCTGACATGAGAAACTTCTCCAAGTATCGCAGTGTAAAAAATCAAACTATGTAAATATAAATAGGATTGCTCTATCTACTGAGGTAACTAAAAAATAAAATAATTTATCTGTTTGATGCCAAGCTATCTGGGGGAATATAACGTAACTCCAGTGAGGTTAAGCAATGGTTAATCAGACATACACAGTTGATGTCTTAGTTGTCGGTGGAGGAACCGGAGGCACTGCGGCTGCTATCCAAGCGGCGCGATGGGGAGCTAAAACGATTCTGGTGAGTGAATTTTCTTGGTTGGGGGGAATGCTAACTTCGGCTGGGGTGTCTGTACCCGATGGCAACGAATTAGAAGCCTTTCAAACGGGTTTATGGGGTGCGTTTTTGCAGGAATTGCGGCAACGGCAGCCCGGAGGATTAGATAACAGCTGGGTAAGCTTTTTTAGTTACGATCCTCAAATTGGGGCAGAGATTTTTGCAGACTGGGTGCAGGAATTGCCAAATCTGCACTGGATTTCTGGACAAGTGCCAATAGAGGTGTTCCGCCAAGGTGATTCTATTACTGGTGTGCGCTTTGCTGATTTTGCTGTCACAGCCAAAATTATTCTCGATGGTACAGAATTAGGAGATTTATTAGCTTTAGCTGAGATACCTTACCGTTGGGGTTGGGAATTGCAATCTGAGTGGGGAGAACCAAGCGCTCCAGTGGGTTTTAACTCTTTGACCCAGAAATATCCTGTGCAAGCGCCTACTTATGTAGTGATTATGCAAGACTTTGGTGATGCAATTGCACCAGAAATTCCGGCTGCCCCTAACTATAATCCATCACAGTTTACAGATGCTTGGAATGGCTATGGAGCAGAGACATTTTTGAATTATGGACGTTTGCCTGGTAATCGATTCATGATTAATTGGCCAATCTGTGGCAATGACTACGGCCAAGGAGTAGGGCGGCTGATAGAGTCAGATGTGTCCAGAGGTGAATTCATCCAAGAATCTCGCTGGCATAGCCAAAATTTTGCCCATTTTATCCAAAATCAGCTTGGTCGTCGCTATGGTTTAGCAGAAAAAGTATTTCCTCACGCCCCTACAGCTTTTGCACTGCATCCCTATTATCGGGAAAGCCGCCGCTTATTGGGACTAAGTACTGTCCGAGAACAGGATATTTTGCCGATCGCCGGCGGAAGAGTTGCATCTATATTTAATGATGCAATCGCAGTTGGTAACTACGCCAATGACCATCATTATCCTGGTGTTCAATTCCCACTGCAACCAAAATCTATCCGTTGGGGCGGGCGTTGGACTGGAACACCCTTTACAATTCCCTACAGTTCCCTAATTCCAGCCACAACAGATGGTTTCTTAGTTTGTGAAAAGAACATTTCTGTCTCTCACATTGCCAATGGCGCTACCAGATTACAACCTGTGGTTATGGGCATCGGTCAAGCAGCAGGTATGGCGGCGGCGATGTGTGTTGAGTTAAACTGTCAGCCGAGGCATTTACCTGTTAGATCACTGCAAACAGCTTTATTAGAGGATAATCGTTCAAAAACAGCAATTATTCCTTTATTTAATCTTCCACCCAATCGTTCGGATTGGCTGGACTGGCAACTGTATTACTTAAATAACCCACAAGCCTATCCAGTTAGTGGTTATTGCCCTTGCCCATCGGAGAATGAGTACCCTGACTCTGCTTTTGAAAAGGCATTAATTCGGGAAAGTAACTGTTTCAAAGGCATTTTCTTCCGCTTGGAACAGCAGGAATACAGATTTGCTGTCACAGCGCCAGCCGCATATCAAGGGCAAAATTGGCAGCTTGTGACTTTGCGATCGCATATCGACGAGCAATTACGCACTTACCCCCACGAACAATTAGTTACATTGTGGGGTCGTTACAACCACTCTGGTAACTGGTTATTAGTCGAACATTTAATCGGAGGATAAGAAGAGTTTATTTTCAGTAAAACAGAATACTTTTTGATTAATTGTCCGGATATTAATCAAAAAGCTAAGTATCAGTGAAGTGGAGAGTTCCAAAATAGACATTTGCTATGCGTGCTGCCATTTCACTTTTAGTATCGAGTCTGGTGTTCGGCCCCTTAGCTTCTAACTGCCAAGCAATGGTCAATCACTTATCAACTGGGCTACTTTCCACGCCTACTTCGGAACAGTGGCTCTCGGCAGCATCTGAACAAAATCCAGATGATGCGCCACGTCATCGCGGTAGTGGGCGTAGGGAAGTGACACAAAAATTCGGAAATACCTATGTTGTGGTTTAACCACCGTAGGATAATGCCTGTTCTTCCAAAAGAACCAAAGTTCCAGAAAACACGATGTTATGCCAACATATTTGACACAGCTTTTTTGACAGAGATATATACAGTTGACACGCGAAAATCTTCAGCGATCGCTTAGTATTTCAACTGCAAGCTTTGTATATCATTAGTTGGTCTTTTAATCCTGGCGATCAAAACGCAAATAAAATTAAGTGTCTTGATCAGCAGCATTAACAACTCCCAAAAGCTACATAACTGTTGCTTATATTCGGTGGGAAGCTCTGCATCTCAATCCTTAACGGCTCTAGAAATAGATGTTATTTAGACTATCAGTTAATCTAAAGCACGTCTAATTCAAACATTTTGCTTGCTAAGGAAATAGTCTTAAGGCAACTTCATTCACTTTATTCCCCAATATCTTTTCTTCTCATACATTGAGTAGCTGGCTTCTATATGAGCAACTAATGGATCTTCACTTCGACGCGTGTTTAGCGTCCTTTACCTAAGCATAAAATCCCTTTCGTTCCATTTGAGCTTATCTAGGACATGGATTCGCACAAGTAGTATAGATTGATTGCACTTGGCAACAAATATTACTATTTATGAGCTACTCTTGCACCCTGGTTCGTTCTCCTCGTAGATGGTGTTCAACGAAATAAATATTAAGAAGAATTTGCTAGATAATCTCACTCATCTTAATTATTCTACACCCAATGACAGATGCAAAATTTTGCA
Organism: Nostoc sp. UIC 10630; assembly: GCF_010747425.1. Taxonomy (NCBI): domain Bacteria; kingdom Bacillati; phylum Cyanobacteriota; class Cyanophyceae; order Nostocales; family Nostocaceae; genus Nostoc; species Nostoc sp. UIC 10630. The sequence continues at coordinate 7,740 of NZ_JAAGOG010000228.1, read as the reverse complement.
TCTGTCCTTTTTAGGTAAAGTTTCCTTAAAGAAAAGGCAATGAAAAGGTATTGTTTCAAGCTGGCTTATGAGCAATGAAATACTTGCTCATAAAATGGTCTTGTATCTCAATATTCTCAAAGCCTACTCTCTGTAAACGCTCTACCAAGTTATCAGTGGTGTAATGCTTGTAATAGGGTTCATGGAAAGTTTCAGGAAAAGAGTCCATCATATATTCCAACTCAGGTGAATCACTCAACTGAATGGAGTCACAGATAATAAAGACTCCGCCTGGTTTTGTTACCCGGAAGCATTGCTCAATAACTGTCTGACGTACAGATGCTGGTAACTCATGGAAGAGAAAAACAGAAGTTACAGCATGAAAATAATCATCTACATAAGGTAACTCTTCGGCATTGCCTTGCAAAAGTTGCGGTAGTTCTCCTGGGATTTGCGATAGTAGTTCATTTGCTTTCCGCAAATAAGCTGGTGACAAATCTGTGCCAAACAGAGATGCTTGAGGCAAGGCTGCCCGAATTAACTTTAAAGTCCGCCCAGTTCCACAAGCTACATCCAAAATACGGACTTGCTTTGGTGTAAACGAATCAAAAGCTTTCAGCCCTTGCTTGAGAGGAGCGAGAATTCGCCGCCGCATCGCATCAGCTGCCCCACCAAAAAGAATTTCTACTTGTAAGTCATATAAATTGGCTGACAAGTCACTTAAATAGCCATTGCTTTGGTGATGGAAGTTCTGCACGTAGTAGCTGGGATAACCATCTGTGTCAATTTCGGGCGAAAAATCTTGATAATTTTGTTGTTTAACCCGCTCCCAGATTTGAGGAGAATCTAGCCACACTAGAGGATAGTAGGAAAAAAAGTCTTGCCAGGGGTTATCAAACAATAAACTTTCTGGGTAGACACCTTTTTGGGCATCTTGCCAGTCTGTTTCGAGCAGCTGGTTCAATCTCTGTTGAAGCTTGACTAAAAGCTCATTTGGGATGGGTTTGGTCTTTTGTTGAAGTGTCGGATACACCAGGTTCCTCAACTGTGAACTTAATATCTTGTGAGCCAGACCAAAGTAATTTTTACCCTGCTGAAAGGTCTGATAAGTCAGCTTAGTTAAACTCTCAGGCATAAAAATAGCTTAAGTTTTGATTACTTTTATGTAAATAATTGTAACGAAAAAATTACCTCCTGTTGGAAAAGTAAAAGCTCCCAGGCAAGACAAACTTGAAGCCAGATGATTTTAGCCATCATAGATAGATTAAGGAAGATTTTTCCAGCTTTGGGGACAAATGGCTAATATTGTCAGCAAAGCAAAATATAAATTTATGTAAAAAGTAGCTTATGTTACAGATTTTTTGTTATATTAGTCTTGTAAGAAAACAAAAATTATATATTCACCAAATAAAGAGGACTATGGTTATGTCTATCGCAGATAAATCTCGTGCGTTGATGGTGCGTGAACATCAGCAAGTCAAGAATCGCCAACAATCAATGCTGATGCGGGCCGCACAAGAACTTGGTCTTCCTGAAGAAGTCTCTCACTACTGGAACCCAATTCAAGGGAAGGTAGATGCTAGTAGTCGGATGATTTATGGACCCAGCCACGCTTCCATGAGTTAAGTTTCAAGAGTTTGAAGCTAGATTTTTTGAGTGAATATCTCAACTGGCAACTCTGGAAAAAAAGCCACCCTGTACTCTAGGGTGGCTAAACTTATTAATTTTAGTTAGATACGATTCTTAATTTAATTAATTAAGCATCGTAGTAGAGGTAAAACTCATAGGGATGAGGACGTAGCTGTAACTGCTTGGCTTCGTTAAGCTTGTAGTCAATCCAATTTTCGATAAAGTCTTCCGTGAATACGCCTGATTCTGTCAAGAAAGCGTGATCGTTTTCTAGTGCTTGCAATGCCAGTTCTAAAGAACTTGGAGTTGAGGGAACCTTTGCAAGCTCTTCTGGAGAGAGTTCATAGATATTCTTATCTAAGGGTTCACCAGGATGTATTTTGTTCTTGATGCCGTCGATACCAGCACAAAGCATTGCAGCAAATGCCAAGTAGGGGTTAGATGTAGCATCTGGACAACGGAATTCTAAACGCTTGGCTTTGGGGTTTTTACCAGATAGAGGAATACGGATAGAAGCAGAACGGTTCCCTTCAGAATAAGCCAAGTTTACAGGAGCTTCATAACCAGGTACTAGGCGCTTGTATGAGTTGGTACTGGGGTTAGTAATTGCTAACAGCGCTGGTGCGTGTTTGAGAAGACCACCAATGTAGTACAACGCCATATCACTCAAACCAGCATACTTATCACCTGCAAACAGAGGTTGGCCGTCTCTCCAGATGGACTGGTGACAGTGCATTCCCGAACCGTTATCGCCAAAAATCGGTTTTGGCATGAAGGTGACGGTTTTGCCATATTTTTTAGCAACGTTCTTGATGACATATTTGTAAATCATCAACCAGTCAGCCGCTTCGATCAACTTCCCAAACTTGAAACCTAGTTCGCACTGACCACCAGTAGCAACTTCGTGGTGATGTTTTTCAATGGGCACACCTAATTCTGCCATTGTCAACAGCATCTCTGTACGGATATCTTGGAAAGAATCCGTCGGTGCGACTGGGAAGTAACCTTCTTTGAAGCGTGGTTTGTAACCCAAGTTGGGTTTTTCATCTGTACCGGCTTTACCGGAATTCCAAGCACCTTCTTCGGAGTCTAAGAAGTAATAGCCTTCGTTAGCAGTTTGGGCAAACCTAGCACTATCAAAGATAAAGAACTCAGCTTCAGGGCCAAAGAAGGCTGTATCACCAATGCCACTGGCAACCAGGTAATCTATTGCTTTTTGGGCAATAACCCGTGGGCAACGGTTGTATGGTTGACCCGTGCGGGGGTCTTTAATACTACAAATTATACTTAGTGTTGGCACTTCCATGAATGGGTCGATCCAAGCAGTGTTGGGGTCGAGTACCATCGTCATGTCCGATTCGTTGATCGCTTTCCAACCCCGAATGCTGGAACCGTCAAAAGCTACGCCATCAGTGAACGCAGTCTCATCGATTTGGTTTTGGTACAGTGTGAGGTGCTGCCAAGTCCCTACTGTGTCGATGAATTTGAGATCAATCAGTTGAATTTTTTCATCTTGAATTCTCTTCAAGAGTTCTTGTGGTGTAGTCATTGTTACTCCTTCTCTACCAATTTCCTAAAGTCAACCAGAATCTTACATTGCATCCTAACCCTGCTGATCTCAATCAGACCGTGACACACCAGAAATATCTTAAATAGTAGACATTAGCTGATTTTGTAGTTTATGTTACAGATATCTGGATTATCAGGTTATATTAACCTTTCAGCGCTCATCTGTACAAAACTGGAAAGTTCATCATATAGGGGTCAACTTTGGCATAGAATCCTTAAATAGTGGATAGATTGTTTTTGTGCCGAATCTATTTTAAATAGCACAAAAATTTACTGGTGCGTAAGTGCAGCCAAATAAATATCAAACCATAAATAGCAAGGATTGGGAGAAAAAAGAATGCGCGATGCGGTAACAAGTTTAATTAAGAATTATGACTTAGCTGGTCGGTATTTTGACCGGAATGCGATCGATAGCCTAAAGTCTTACTTTGACAGTGGTACAGTCCGAGTCCAAGCGGCGGCGGCGATAAATTCTAATGCGGCTGCACTTGTCAAGCAGGCGGGTTTGAAGTTATATGAAGAACTGCCAGAATTGATTCGCCCCGGTGGAAATTCCTATACAACTCGTCGTTATGCAGCTTGTCTGCGCGACCTTGATTACTATTTGCGCTACGCTACCTATGCACTAGTTGCTGGGAACACAAATGTATTGGATGAACGAGTGCTACAAGGGCTACGGGAAACTTACAATTCTCTAGGCGTGCCTATTGGACCTACGGTTCGCGGTATCCAGATTCTCAAGGATCTGATTAAGGAGCAAGTAGCAGCAGCAGGTGTGGTTAATACTGCTTTTGTGGATGAACCATTTGATCACATCACACGCGAGTTGAGCGAGATAGATATTTAGATTTTAGGTGGGCCGGATGTCTGCCACGACATAAATATAAATAGCGATCGCACTTTTGTCTTTGTTGGGAAAGAGCGATCGCTTTTTTAATCCAAGTTTTTGCCGCTAAAGGGCAATGTCACGCCTCTCTAATCTAGTTCAAAAAGGACATGTTAGCTTTGTCCACTTTGTATTTTGTCGAAGATTGCGCCGTCATCGAAAAACTTCTTCTGAATAGTATCCCAGCCTCCCAAACTCTGAACGTTGTAAAGCTTAGAAATCTTAGGAAATTTATTCTGTACTTCCTTTATACTAAAAATTTTGATTTTTCCTGGGGAAACTCGTAGTGAAGATATGTAAAATATCCGACTACTATTTCAAATGAGGGAGAAAAAATAACTAATGTCTAATTCTCAATTCCCTAGCAAATTGCTTGATACTTGAAAATAAAAGTATTGTAATTCCTTACATAATTGGTAGAATCACCATATTCTTGATGAAGAATGTGAGGTTTATTGGTGTTTGCAACTAGTTAGATGTAATCATCCGGTATGATAAACACTATATAACTGTATTCCCATCAGTTATCTGTAGATTTAGCGGAGGAAATGGAATGAGTTTGTGGCAACACCCACTGAAAAGATTACAAGCAATTGCTGAACATGGAACATATCGGTTCAGACTAAATTCGCTTAAAGGTTTTGTATCACTCTTTTTGGTAGGGACTGTATTGAGTGTGGCGCTTGCTGCCTGCTCTGGTGGAGGAACTGGGAATACTTCTTCTTCTGAAACCCCTAATGCTAGCGCTACTCCTGTGGCTGCAAACAAAGATAGTGTTGAACTAACTCTGGTTTCCTTTGCTGTCACCAAAGCGGCTCACGAAGCAATTATTCCTAAATTTGTAGAACAGTGGAAGAAAGATCATAATCAAACTGTCGTCTTCAAGCAAAGCTATGGCGGCTCTGGTTCTCAAACTCGCGCTGTTATCGATGGCTTGGAAGCAGATGTCGTCCACTTGGCACTAGCTGGAGACACTTCAAAGATTGAGAAGGCTGGATTGATTCAGCCAGGATGGGAGAAAGAAGTTCCCAACAACGGTATTGTCTCCAAATCAGTTGCAGCATTAGTAACTCGTTCCGGCAATCCTAAAGGCATCAAAAACTGGCAAGATTTAGCTAAAGACGGTGTAAAACTAATTACTGCTAACCCCAAAACTTCAGGTGTTGCTAAGTGGAATTTCTTAGCACTATGGGATTCTGTGATTAAAACAGGTGGCGATGAGGCTAAAGCCACTGAATTTGTGACTAAAGTTTACAAAAATGTGCCAATCTTGCCTAAAGATGCACGGGAAGCTACTGATACATTTGCCAAGCAAGGGCAGGGAGATGTCTTAATCAACTACGAAAACGAAGTCATTTTGGCACAGCAAAAGGGCGAGAAGGTTGATTATGTCATTCCCGATGTAAACATATCCATCGACAATCCGATCGCAGTGGTAGATAAGAATGTCGATAAGCATGGAACCCGCGAAGTTGCTGAAGGTTTTGTGAAATACCTCTATACTCCAGAAGCACAGCAAGAGTTTGTCAAATTAGGATTCCGTCCTGTGGATGAGACTTTAGCTCAAACTAAAGAAGTCACAGACAAATTTCCCAAGGTGAAAACTTTGGGTACAGTTGCAGACTTCGGCGGTTGGAGTGCAATCGATAAGAAATTTTTCGCCGATGGGGGCGTGTTTGATAAGATTCAAGCCCAAAAATAAACGGTAATTAAGTAATTCGTAATTCGTAATTCGTAGTGATAACCTTACAAAATTATTTTATCGAAAATTAAAATTTGTTGGAATGTCTTTGAATTACGAATTAGCAATTACGAATACTGGCAAAAAAATTCTTGTGAAATTTAAATTTTGAATTCTTGACTATGACGACTGTATCTTCTTCTTTGGAAGTTGAGCGCAAAACACCATTCTGGAAGAAATTGCGGCGGGTTCCCTGGACTTGGCGAATCACAATAGCATACCTGACAGTGATGTTGTTTATCCCCATAATTGCCATGTTCCTGAAAGCGAGTACGGAACCTCCGGCGAGATTTTGGGCGATCGCAACCAGTGATATCGCATTAGCTACCTATAATGTAACTTTTGTCACGGCAATATTTGCTGCCTTACTCAATGGCGTATTTGGTACTCTAATTGCTTGGGTTCTGGTGCGCTACGACTTTCCCTTCAAACGCTTGATTGATGCCACAGTAGATTTACCTTTTGCACTGCCAACTTCAGTAGCGGGGCTAACCCTAGCAACTGTTTACAGTGATAATGGCTGGATAGGTTCGCTACTAGCACCACTGGGAATTAAGGTAGCTTTTACTCGCACAGGAGTAGCGGTGGCAATGATATTTATCTCACTACCCTTTATTGTGAGAACTGTGCAACCCGTACTTCAGGAAATGGAACATGAAATTGAAGAAGCTTCTTGGTGTCTAGGCGCTTCTCAATGGCAGACCTTTTGGAAAGTAATTTTGCCACCTTTATTTCCGACGATTTTAACTGGTGTTGCCTTGGGTTTCTCCCGTGCGGTTGGCGAATATGGGTCAACTGTAATTATCTCTTCTAATACGCCCTATCAAGATTTGATCGCACCTGTATTGATTTTCCAACGGTTAGAGCAGTATGACTATTCTGGTGCAACAGTAATTGGCATAGTTTTACTATCAATTTCGTTGGTATTGCTATTAGCAATTAATTTCTTACAAGCATGGGCAAGACGATATGACAGTAGATAAGCCAAGTTTTCACTCATCTGCATCTGATACACATACAGCCAAGCCTAAAGAGCAGAAGAGTTGGGTGCCAATAGTTTTAATTGGTATAGCGATCGCTTATTTAGCTTTAGTTCAATATATCCCTGCAATCAACGTTTTTGTTCAAGCCTTCAGCAAGGGAGTTGGGCCATTTCTATCCAACCTGACACGACCAGCTTTTCTCCATGCAGCTTGGCTGACACTGTTGCTGGCTGTAATTTCTCTACCCTTGAATACAGTATTTGGGCTATGTGCAGCTTGGGCGATCGCTCGTCATAAATTTCCTGGACGAGCCATAGTTTTGAGCATTATTGACCTGCCCTTTTCCATCTCGCCCGTAGTTGCAGGATTGATGATTGTGCTACTTTACGGACGCAATGGGTGGTTTGGCCCTTGGCTCCAGGCACATGATATCAAAATAATCTTTGCCTTTCCAGGTATGGTGCTGGCTACAGCCTTCGTGAGTATGCCCTTTGTGGCGCGGGAAGTGATTCCCGTTTTAGAGGAATTTGGTAAGGATCAAGAAGAAGCTGCTAGAACTCTCGGTGCGAAAGATTGGCAGATATTTTGGCGTGTCACCTTACCTAGCATCCGTTGGGGCTTACTCTACGGTTTAATTTTGACCAATGCCAGAGCAATGGGTGAATTCGGGGCAGTTTCGGTGGTATCTGGCAATATTGCTGACCAAACCCAGAGCTTACCACTGTTTGTAGAAGATGCTTACAAACAGTATGAAACCGAAGCTGCCTTCTCTGCGGCTGTATTGTTAGCATTGCTAGCAGTAGTAACTTTGGTGCTAAAAGAGATTTTAGAACGGAAAACCAGCATCAAAGATGTTGAATAGTTAGGTTTTGGGCATTGGTTATAAGAAGGGGAAGGGGGAAAGGGGAAGGGGGAAAGGTAAAACCTCGCCCGCAAGTGGCGCGAAATAATCC
>NZ_JAAGOG010000407.1:0-2000 GCF_010747425.1 Nostoc sp. UIC 10630 | reverse complement strand
ATAACATTGTGTATTTTATAGGGAGAATTAAAATTTTTGTTAAAAAAATATTTTTTTAACAAAGGATGTGTGAGGTTATTCTTCTTTTTATCTAAACAAAAAAAGGTTTAAATTTTTATTGATCACCTGCAATATAAGCTAATTAGCTAAAGTGCCATATTCATTACTTCGGGATAATTTTCTATGAGTCCCAGTTTCATGCTAATATCATTAAAAAATCCTGTATGAATATCGACAATACGCCTAACTTCTACGCAGCCAAGAAGGAAATTTTTATGCTCAAGCTTATTCTGAAAACAACTCCAATCCGCTACTAATTCTTCAATTATATTATCAGTTATTTTTTATTCTCAGTTTTAAATCTATAAATCTGCCACCATGCCCCAAAAATTGCTACAAAGACACCAATAGCTGTAATAATTTTCCCTATATCTATATTCATAGCTACTACCCACATGGTAATTTCAATTTCAAGAAAACCTTGTTAATACTTTTCTCATTGATTCACAAGGTATTCCTAAATGGTAAAAAATAACTAGATTAACTTATCAGGCAATGGATATAGTTTTTGAAAATATTTATCTCTACCTCAAGAGTGTGAAAGAGACAAAAACCTATGTCTTAAGAAAGGTATACTGATACTAATTTGAACAACTATTAGCTTTTTGGGCTTTTCTATCCGTCGAACTCACGTTAAAATCAAGCAGATGAATTAGTATGAAAAATGTGATCGCCGTAAGATATCATCAAATCCAAAGGTGATTAAATCATTTGTGTGTATACTGTATCTTGTCTTCTGGTACTAGTAATTCAGCTTCTAACTCGCTGACTAAAGAAGCAACTACTGCTTTTACAGAACCTGTGCTTTCAAACACTCGCCGTTGTCGAATATAACTTGCTCCTTGGTCTAATCTTTTTTCTAATTGGAATAGATATGAGCTATTTCCCAACGTATCGGCAGTTTCTGCTAATACATTCAAGATATCTTTAACTATATTCCTGATGGATCTGCTATTACCTTGTTCATCTTCAATATAATTAGCATCTAAACCCCAACGAGATGCACGAAAGTAGTTTTCTCTTTCAATCAACCAAGGAAGGGGAGTTAGCAAAAATTCTGTTGGCTTTCCTTGACTGTGATGATGCAAATACACAATTAAAGAATGGATAAAAGCCGCCAACATCATTGATTCTTTGATCGTTGGTTGAGCATCCATTACCCTAACCTCAAGAGTTCCGAAATCAGGTTGGGGACGCAAATCCCAATGGATATCGCGGATAATCTCAAACATCCCTGCATGTTGAGAATTAGCAAAGAAATTAGCAAAATCCTGCCAATTTTTAAAAGTGGGACAAATACCATAGGTTCTCATCGATGATAAAAACCTTTGGCGAAAGGAAGCAAAGCTAGTATCCTGACCCACCAAAAGGGTGAACTAGCAGACAGAGCCAACAAAATGGGGAGATAGGGTTTAAGTCTGCCCATAACATCTATAGCTGCATCACCCGATGGCATTCCTACATGAAGCTGAAGCGCACAAGTCATCATTAAATCTGCGAGATAGCCAGATGTATGTTGCTGGGACAGATACCTGGGAATAGGGGTGATAGCGGCAAAGCGATCGCAACATGGATAAGTTCCGGCTGCACAAATAGTCATACCCAGTGCTTGACATCTAGCTTTGAGGTCACGCAGAATTGCAAAAATATTGGCTTCTAACTCATAGATATTGAGCAAACTTTGGAAGCAATCTCTACCATCGCTTGATTAAATTCTGGTTGAATCCAGGAATTTTCAGGAGCTTGTGCTAAAAGCGGTAAAATGCCATCTACCAATTGCAGCGTATAAGGATTGAGTAATTGCAACTCAATTTCCATCCCTAGTAGTCTGCCAACCCAAAAATGCGCTTGTGAGGTCTGGGGAAAGGGGAAAGGGGAAAGGGTAAGGGATTTAAAACCTTTCCCCCTGCCCCTTATCCCCACTTCGTGGGGGCCCCACC
>NZ_JAAGOG010000227.1:0-10943 GCF_010747425.1 Nostoc sp. UIC 10630 | reverse complement strand
CCCTTGCCCCCTTGCCCCCAGTCCTCCTTCCTTGGATATTGATTCTGTAATACAACCCCTTCAACGCTTTGGTGTCCATCTGGGACTCGATCGCATTGTCAACTTATTGGCAAATCTCGGCAATCCTCATCACCAAGTCCCGGTAATTCATGTTGCTGGCACTAATGGTAAAGGTTCCGTCTGTGCCTATCTTTCCTCGGTACTTACTGAGGCTGGTTATCGCACAGGACGCTACACTTCCCCCCATTTAGTCGATTGGACGGAACGTATTTGTTTGAATGAACAGCCAATTTCTTCTGAAGAACTGAGCCAATTATTAGAAAAAGTCCAAGCAGTTATTCAGGCTGGTGACGAGGAGATCCCCCCAACCCCCCTTCAAAAGGGGGGCTATGTTTCCCACTTGGAGGAGGATAGGGGGGATAAAACTTTTTCACAACAGTATGGGAACCCCACTCAGTTTGAAGTAATCACGGCGGCTGCTTGGTTATATTTTGCCCAGCAGCAAGTAGATGTGGCTGTGGTAGAAGTCGGACTAGGAGGGCGTTTAGATGCAACCAATGTCTGTTTGGAACCCATAGTTACTATCATCACTTCCATCAGCCGGGAACATTGGCAACAACTTGGCCCCACCGTCGCGGATATTGCTAGAGAAAAAGCAGGTATTCTCAAACCTGGATGTCCCGTCGTGGTTGGGCAATTGCCACCGGATGCAGAAGAAGTTGTGCGATCGCGTGCTTTAGAATTAAAATGTCCAATTTTTACGCCTCAACCTGCCCGTCAAATCGCTACAGGATGGGCAGAATATCAAACACTTCAAAATTCTCAATTAATTAAATATCCTTTGCCATTAGCGGGACAAATTCAATTAGCAAATTCAGCTTTGGCAATAGCAGCTTTAGAAATTCTTCAACAACAGGGTTGGCATATTTCTGAAGAATCCATAATTAAGGGGATGGCAAAAACTCAATGGCCAGGAAGGATGCAATGGACTACCTGGAACAACCACAAAATATTACTTGATGGGGCTCATAATACTGCCGCTGCCCAAGTTCTTCGTCAGTATGTTGATAGCTTAGACGCAGTTAATCCCAAGCCCATCATTTGGGTTATGGGAATGTTTGCCGATAAGGATCATGCTGATATTTTTGCCGCCCTACTGCGCCCCGGCGATCGCCTTTTTTTAGTACCAATACCAGTAGAATCCTGGCCAGGTAGAACTTCTGCCGATCTAGACTCCTTATCAAACCTAGCTTATAGCCTCTGTACCCAATTAAGCGATCGCCAAATCCATCCAGATTTATTCACAGCACTAGAAGCCGCAATCTCAACCACCACCACAGACAATTTAATCGTTTTATGTGGTTCCCTTTATCTAGTAGGCGATTTTTTAACAACCACCAATATAATTCGTAAATCATAATTACGAATTACGAATTACGAATTACAAATTACGAATTTATCTATTGTTCCACTCTTGTGCCGCATCTTCTACGGCTTTATCTACAGTTTTTTGATCTAACATTGCTGCTTGTAAATTCTCATAAATTGCCTTTTGCAGTTTGTTAAAATCCTTCAAAGTAGGGGTTAATATTTCTGCTTGTTGCAGTTGTTTAGCAGTGATAACTCGCGCTTTTTCTACTGTAGAAGCATTAGCTGGAACATCTTTAAAGTAACTATCAGATAATGCTTTGATTGTAGAAGGTAGAACATTTGCAGCTTTCGCAAAAGCTAACTGATTTTCGTCATTGGTGACAAATAAAGCAAACTTCACAGCGCCATCTGGTTGTTTGCTATCACGGGGAATAACTATGTTCATCACCGCGACATTTTTCTTACCTGTGTCACCAGTGAGTTGAGGTGCTATTGCTGAAGCTTGGGCGATTTTCGGGGCATTATTAGCGATCGTTTTCAGAAACTCTGGCCCAGAAGCTAGAAACACAGTTTCTCCAGATTGATATAAATCGATCGCATGGCGATGTCCTTGCGTTAAAGCCTCTTTAGGCAGAAGCCCTTTTTTATACAAGTCTACCCAGTATTGAAACGCTGCCTTACCTTGTGCTGAATTAAACGCTGCTTTCCCCTCAGCATCTACTAGGGTGACTCCCATTTGCACGAAAGATTCCAGCACTTCACCGGAATCTTGCGGCACGAAAGTTACAAAAAAGGCATATTTGCCAGTCTTATCTTTAATTTGTTGTGCTGCTTGTGCTAATTCCGCGTAGGTTGCGGGTACCTTATTGATACCTGCCTGTTTTAATAAATCAGTGTTATAAATGGTTAACCTTGTGGTGAGATACCAGGGAAACCCAAAACTCTTGCCATTAAGCGTACTGGCTTTCCAGATATTCGGTAGATAGGAGGAACGTATATCGTTTGAGACTTTCGCATCTAAATCTAACCAGGCATTTCGACCCGCCAGTTGGGAAGCGAAACCCGGATTGAGGTTAACTACATCAGGTGGCGTTTTTGCTGAGACAGCTGTTAAAATTTTGTTCTCCATAGCTGCCCAAGGCACATCAACCCAGTTAATCTTTATACCTGGATTTTGTGATTCAAAATTTGCAATTAGGTTTTTGAAGTAGTCGGTAAATTGAGGTTGGAGTTGCATTGTCCAAAACTCAATAGTTGCCCCTCCTGAATTAGCTTGTTTTGTATTTGTACTAACATTACCTGTGCTGCAACTTACAATCCAACTGGTTAATAAGCCAAGCAGTGCCAAAGCAAGAAGTTGTTTAAATTTTCGCAATTGAATCATTTTCCCAGTATTTTTACGCTTGATCAGTGTGAAAAGCTTAGACAGAATTGTCGAGATTATAGGCTAAATAAATTACGTGTAGAGACGTAATATATTACGTTTCTATCCACAACAAATTTAAATTTTCAATTTAGCAGTCCATCGGGCACAACTGTGGTACAAAAATTCAATCGTCTGTTTGGCAAATCGAATAAAGGGGTCGGCATTGAACTTGCTCCCGAACGGGTAAATGTAGTTCAGCTACGCAAACAGCGTCAAGGCTTGAAACTAGAAACCTTTACATCGGTAGCAGTTCCAGAAGGCGTAGTTACCGATGGTCAAATCACCGATCCCGCAGCAATGGCGCAATTAATCCAGCAGGCGCTAGCTGAAAGCAAAATTAAAACTACTCGTGTTGCCACTGGTGTACCAGGGCGAGATTCCATCGTTCGGATTATACCTGTACCAACGGAGTTAGATGACAAAGAACTGCGAGAAATGGTGCTAAACCATGAAGCAGGTTTGTATTTACCCTATCCTCGTGAAGAAGCTGATGTAGATTATCAGAAACTTGACTACTTTGTAGATGAGGATGGCATTGAAAAAGTACATGTACTTCTAGTAGCCACTCGCAAGGAAATAACGGATACCTATATAAGTACATTCGAACAGGCAGGACTACAAATTGATGTTTTAGAAATTAACAGTTTTGCCCTGATTCGGACTATTCGTGAGCAACTGCGACAATTTGGGCCGCAAGAAGCAGCAGTCCTAGTTGATATAGAGTTCGACAGTACAGAAATCGCCATCATTGTTAACGGAGTACCGCAATTTTCGCGCACAGTGCCCATAGGCACTTATCAAATGCAAACTGCGTTAGCAAGGGCAATGAGCTTACCCACATCACGAGATATGGAACTGTTACACGGAATGATTATTCCCCCAACTCCCCTAGATGGTGGGAAAACCGGTGTTACCGAAATCGATCCTGGTATGGCAGCCATATTAAGAGTATTGGGAGAACTGACGGATGAACTGCGCCGTTCAATCGATTTTTACCTTAATCAAAGTGAAAATTTGGAGGTAGCGCAGATTTTATTAGCTGGGCCAGGAGGTGGACTCCAACAGCTAGATGAATTCTTTACCCAACGATTGAGCTTGCCAACTACCCAAATAGATCCAATTGGGTCTTTGTCGTTAGAAGTTGACACTGATAAATATCCACAGGTACAACGCTCTGGCTTGGCGATTGTACTTGGTTTAGGTATGCGGGAGGTGTAATACCGATTTTAGATTTTGGATTTTGGATTGTCTGTTTTGATAGTTACGCTGTTTGAGAATTCTCAAACCATAAATATTTGTTTCTAATTGGTGTGAGAAAATGTACAGTTTGGATGTTAATTTTCTTAAAGATCGCCCAGCATACCAGCAAAAGCCTGACAGAAAGGGAGGAATATCCCTAAGCTTCCCTACAGGTAATATGACACCAGTGTATGTGGGGGTTGCAGTAGGTATAGGTCTTCCAGCTTTATTGGGAGTTAGTTGGTGGTTGTTGCAAGGGAAGATTGTTGAATTAGATGCTCAAATAGCACAATTCGATCAGGAAAGCAAGAGATTAGATACTGAAATAGGAAATCTGAACAAAATCAAAGCCGAGACGAGTGCAGTTAAAGCGGAAACTCAAGCTTTAGTCACTGTATTTGACCAGATTCGACCTTGGTCAGCAATGCTGCAAGATTTGCGCGATCGCATCCCAACAGCAGTGCAAATCGAAACCATCAAGCAAACCCCACCTATTGCAGTAGTAGCAGGGCAGCCCCCAAACAATCCGGCCGGCGGATTAGAAATTACTGGCTTGGCTCGTTCTTTTAACGATGTCAATGATTTTTTATTGAGTTTACAACAGTCTCGGTTCTTGAAGTCCACAGAAAGCAGAATTGTGACGGCAGCATTAGTAGATGCTCCCTTACCACCAGGTGCAGCACAACCTTCTAGTGGTGTAATAATTAAGCCGCCCCAAGTAGTTAAATACACTATTCAATCGAGCATGAGCGATATTCCAGCTTCGGAATTAATCCGGGAGTTGGAAAAAAAAGGCACGGTGGGGTTAGTAACTCGAATTCGTAGTATGCAACAAACAGGAGTCATTCCAAAATGACGCTGAGTGATGATTTAAATTTTGCCGAACATGGTGGCGAATTCAATTCGGAAACGCCAGCCCACCCCGTGATATTTGGTATTGCCTTTACACCAAAAATCATTGGCATCTTGGTAGGGGTAATTGGTTTAGCGGGAGCAGGTTATATCTTGTTAAACCTGCTAATGCCAGCTTGGGAAAGCTATCAGCAGCAGCAAGCCAAAAGTTCTGAACTGCAAGCGCAAATTGAGCAAAAAAAAGCCAGTATCAAACAGATTGGCAAAATTAAAGAAGAGCTAGCGCAGGCAAAACAGCAAAAAGTTCAGGTTTTAGGTTTATTTGCTAACGAAAAAACCTTAGATACATTGCTGTTAGATTTGAACCGTTTGATTGAGTCTGGCAATACTCCAACTTCTATTAATGCAGTCAGAGCCAAACTGAAGAGATTCGTACCAGTTTCCCAAAAGCCAGAACCAATTACTGATGGTTCTTTAGGACTACTGGTTGACGGCAAGCTGCAACGCAGCACTATCAATGCCGAAGTTACAGGAACTTATGAGCAAACACAATCGATAATTCGTAACATTGAGCGATTACAGCCTTTGTTAATAGTTAAAGATTATCAAGCAAATTTGGCTCCAGTAGAGTCAAGATCCCCATTAGACAAAACATCAGTACAGGTTGGGCCAGCAGCGATTAACACATCATTCCAGTTACAGGTCTTGATGCCACTTAGTCCTGAAGAAATAGCCGCAGCAGCAGCTAAAGCTGCTCCGAAAAAGTAGTTTTTAATTAGTAGTTATGAATTGTGAATTGTGAGTTAGGAGTTATCATTCCTAACTATTCACTCATAACTTCTTACTTTTAACGAACTGCTCAATGTTTGTAAACAAGGTTTTATTAGGTGAGGAATGAACTGTGAAACAGCTTCACGGTAATAGTTTTATATTAGGTACTGGCGCTTTTGTATTTTTGGCAGCTCAACCAGTTTGGGCACAAATTAGTCAAGTTACTAATGTCCAGTTAAATCCAGTTAATGGTGGAATTAGTGTTGCTTTGAAAACTTCTTCAGGCTCGCGCCCCCAAGTTTTCACGACAAAAAGAGGTAAGGCTTTAGTTGCAGATATTATCAATACTCAATTACGATTACCACAAGGTAATAGTTTTCGTCAAGATAGCCCAGCACCAGGAATTGCATCTGTCGAGGTTAGCCAGCTTGATGCCAACAGCATTCGGGTAACGGTAACTGGCAGCAGCAACGTACCTAGCAGTCAACCCGTGGTGCGATCGCAAAATGGAATTACACTCAGCTTTAGTCCATCGGCAGGCACCATAGCATCAGCGCCAACGCCAACAGCGCCAACACCTACAGCACCGCCAGCTATAACTCCAGCCCAATCTGGTCAAAAACCAGATGTTCTCGTTCCCAACCCGGAAGTCACTATTGACGGACAACCTGCACAAGCCGCAGGGCCTGGCCAACCTCTAAGCCAGGCTCCACCTTTTTTACCCAGAGCCGTTGCTCCACCGGTAGGAGATATTGCTGTTTCCGCCACTGATGCTTCTCCTAGCACCATTGACTTAGGAACTCAGGAACGTGTACCCCGCCTAGTACTACGAGATGCGCCAGTACGTGAGGTTTTATCATTACTTGCCCGTGCTGCTAATTTGAACCTGGCTTATATCGGAGGTGAGCAAGGTGGTGGAGGTCAACAAGGTGCTGCTGCACAACCAAGCTCTCAAACCATCTCTCTAGATATAGAAAATGAGCCAGTGCAAGATGTGTTTAACTACGTCTTGCGCTTGAGTGGTTTAGAAGCTAATCGCAGTAATCGCACAGTTTTCGTGGGGCCTAAACTACCTAATTCAACCCGTGACATGGTTATGCGTAACCTGCGACTCAATCAGGTGACAGTGGGAGTCGCTCTGAACTTTTTGGTCGGCTTGGGGGCAGAAAGTGCTGTCAGCCGCGAACGACAAGTTACCAGTGTTAATGCCGTACCTGTGGGGGCTGGAGTTGCGCCTATCACTCAAACTCAGACGACGACGGAAACCCAAGTTCAACCTCTACGTGTTGATTACAAAGACTCTAGTCCATTACTTAGAGGTTTACAGGCATTAGGAGATGAGCGCACCAACTCCGTTACCTTAATAGGCCCTCCTAGACTCATTGCAATTGCAATGGCTCAACTAACTCAGCTTGATATTCGTCGTCGTCAAGTTGCAGTTAACGTCAAGATTATTGATGTTAACCTCAATAAAATCGATGACTTTAATACCAGCTTTTCCTTTGGTGTTGACAACACTTATTTTTCCAATAGTAACGGTTCAGCAAGTTTAAACTTTAATGGTTTAAGCTCTTTCCCCAGACGTTTTATTGCTAATTTGACGGCTCAGGTGCAAAATCGCAATGCCAAGATTTTGACTGACCCAACCTTAATTGTCCAAGAAGGTCAAACAGCTAATGTCAAGCTGACCCAAGAGGTAATAGGAAATATTAAGAACGAAATAACTCGTGGTAATGATATTGCTACACAAACAATTACTACCGAGAAAGCGGAGGTGGGATTAACTTTGGGTGTCAAAATTGAGCGGATTGATGACAATGGTTTTGTTTCTCTCTCTGTGGCACCTGTTATCAAAGCACCGCAGTCTTCAGAACAAATTGCTGTAGGAGACAGCAGCCAAACAATATTTCTAGTATCAGAACGCTCTCTAAATTCTGGTGTGGTTCGTCTGCGAGATGGTCAAACACTTATTCTTAGCGGCATCATTCAAGATGAAGACCGAACAACTGTTACCAAGATCCCTATTTTGGGAGATCTTCCACTGATTGGAGCATTATTTAGAAGAACAAATAAAGATAATCAGCGCAAAGAAGTGATTGTGTTGCTGACACCTCAGATTATGGATGACACAGAGAATTCTGCCTACGGCTATAACTATGCGCCCAGCCCAGAAGTGCGGCAAATCCTTGAACGTCGTGGGTTGAAGCTTCCTGGTAGGCAATAAAGATCATCAGTATGTAAGTCACCTCTGGCTCAAATCTTCGCACCTCTCCCTGCCTTGAACTAAAGTTCAACTCTGTCCCTCTCCGACTCGGAGAGGGACGGTTTTTCGTAGTAAAACCAGGGAGAGGTCTTTTGATTGGGCTAACTAGACAGACACTAGATAAAGTATTGAATTCGCTTAAACAGAAGAAACAATAATTAAAAAAACTGACATTTTTTAGTAGTGTAAAACAGCAAATAGGGTTGTGGCTATGTTGGTAGACCTCCAGCTTGAAAAATCTGTTCGGCTGTTAAATTAAATTCTGGTAAAGTAGGCGAGACGATGCGATTGCTGCCTCTAAATTGAGTAACTTGGTATTCACCATCGATTAATTGATAAATAGATATAGTAGGTTGTTTGGGGTTGCCAGTGAACTTTTTAGCGCCTAGACCGAGATAATCTACAACCCAGTATTCAGGAATTCCAATACCCTCATACTTACCCTGTTTGTGTAGTACTCATCATCCCAGTTTGTACGAACTATCTCAACTACCAAGGGAATTGATGCTGCAAGACTTACAGTTGATTCTTTTTTCCATAGCGGCTCATTGATCAAATTAGGGCGATTGAGTAATAGCACATCTGGGGAATAGGCAGATTCCGACTTAGTTGGTTTAACAAGCACAGTTTTGGG
This sequence comes from Nostoc sp. UIC 10630, assembly GCF_010747425.1. Lineage (NCBI taxonomy): Bacteria > Bacillati > Cyanobacteriota > Cyanophyceae > Nostocales > Nostocaceae > Nostoc > Nostoc sp. UIC 10630. The sequence continues at coordinate 2,387 of NZ_JAAGOG010000227.1, read as the reverse complement.
GATTGTATAAGGTAAATTTAATCGGTCAAATTCTACTGTTAGTTTTCTTGCTACAAAACTAACGACATCTTCATGGTCTCCCGATGGTTGTGCCATTTCAACAATCACGCCGTCATGTAATTCATATCTTCCACCTTCGGGCCGCCATGCTGCAAAATCTTCAAAAGTTACTAGTTTGGATATGGCTTGAGTCATAATTTATCGCCCCTAGTAGTCGTTTTGATCATACCGCTTCCTTACCTTGGCTCAATTCTGCAAAAAATAAAGAATCCCAAATTCCAAGGTACATGGAGACGGTAGAGATGTTTTTTACTGGAAGTCCCTAAAGGTTTTGTTAAGTGCCTGGTTTGTCGTACTCATCGGTCGAAGCAAGCTAGGCGTAACGGAGATACCAGAAGAAGTTATCGCAGCGATCGCTAACAAATATTAAGAAAGATGTGACTTATGGATAGCTTTGTAGGGGAGAGGCTTTAATTTTTCCCACCTTCCCTACTAAAGAAGCTTGCTAGATGGTTAAATTTCGTGTTGGATTTTCTAGATGACATGAAAAGTGAGCAAAATCCCCGACTTTTTAGAGAAATCAGGAACCTGAGCCTTCGATTTCCATAAAAATTGGTTAATCTCAGCAATAACTCTTCAACATCGGTAATTAATCCCAACAATCCTGACGATCTTCTACCTCCCTACTCCTTTGTTTTCTTGGCGATTGCGGTATTTACTAGGTATTTTTTCCTACTTTTGGGGTGGTTTTTAGTGAAACAAGTACCCTAAAATGACAAAAAATCCTGAAATCTATATAAATTAATGGTTTCATCTATCCACATCAGGCTACAACGCTTTAGAATGATTCATTGAAAAGTCGAGCCGATGGGATGTACAGCCGTTTTGAGTAAAAATACTCCCAAAGGATGATTTTTGTATTCCCGCTAACAAAGATTTTAATACAGATGTACCAGGGTGCATCCGTAAAGAATCTCAAGTAAACCTTCAGGAGTTTGATATGAACAAAGGTGAATTAGTTGATGCCGTAGCTGAAAAGGCTAGTGTTACCAAGAAACAAGCGGATGCAGTCTTAACTGCCGCTTTGGAAACGATTATTGAAGCGGTTTCCTCTGGTGATAAGGTGACATTGGTGGGATTTGGCTCATTTGAATCACGCGAACGTAAAGCCCGCGAAGGTCGCAACCCGAAAACAAATGAGAAAATGGAAATTCCCGCAACGAGAGTTCCTGCTTTCTCCGCAGGAAAACTGTTTAGAGAAAAGGTAGCACCCCCAAAAGCATAGGTTCTGTCTTCGGGAACCCTTTTTTAATGCGGCAACCTGCACACGGGGGAAATTTAGCCTGGGCAGCAGCACTGGCTGGCTGTCCCCCTGATGCTATTCTGGATTTCTCTGCTAGCATCAGCCCGTTGGGGCCTCCAAACAGCGCGATCGCTGCTATACTGTCCCAACTTGGTAATCTTAAGCACTATCCAGATCCAAACTATAGTGAACTGAGACTAGCTCTCAGTCACTTCCATCAACTTCCTCCTGAGTGGATTCTGCCGGGTAACGGCTCCGCAGAATTACTCACTTTAATAGGTAGGGAATTGGCTCAATTAGCCGCGACAACTTTAATCACTCCAGCCTTTGGTGACTATTACCGAACCTTGGCAGCGTATAACGCTAATGTGCTGGAGTCTCCCTTGTCATTAGTCACTGGTCATTGGTCATTATTCCTTGACAAAGGAATAATGACCAATGACAAAGGACTATTGTTGAATAATCCCCACAACCCAACCGGTAAGATATTTTCACGGGACTCTATTTTGCCCTACCTGGAGCAATTTGCTTTGGTTGTGGTGGATGAAGCATTTATGGATTTTGTGCCGCCTAATGAGGAACAAAGCCTAATTCCGGTGGTGCAGGAATATGCAAATTTAGTAGTATTGCGATCGCTAACCAAATTTTACAGTCTCCCAGGATTGCGATTAGGATATGCGATCGCACACCCCGACTGCCTAGCTAAATGGCAGCTATGGCGTGACCCCTGGCCCGTAAACACTCTAGCGGCGGCGGCGGCAATTGCAGCCCTCCAAGATACAGAGTTTCAGCAGCAAACCTGGGCATGGCTACCATCTGCACGAAACCAACTCTTTCAAGGTTTGGCTGAAATACCGGGATTGCAACCCCAAGCAAGTGCTGCTAACTTTTTACTGGTTGAGTCTCAAGAGTCGACTTCGCAGTTACAGCACCAATTACTCAAGTATCACCAGATTTTAATCCGTGATTGCCTTAGTTTTAAAGAATTAGGCGATCGCTTTTTCCGGGTTGCTGTACGTGAAGAGTTCGATAACCAACGCTTATTAACAGCGCTAAACTCAGTGTTGAGTGGGGAGTAGGAAGT
>NZ_JAAGOG010000226.1:0-11013 GCF_010747425.1 Nostoc sp. UIC 10630 | reverse complement strand
TTGCTGATCTCTACTCTATCGAATTTGACTATAACTCAAACTAGAGTAAGATTTTATGACAATAAATACCTATCTAATTTTCAAATTCAACAAAAATTATTCATTTTATTTATGTCAACACCAACTAAAGGCTTTATTACAATTCTAACTGGGCTTTATTCGTTTCAAGATTGTATTCATTTTTTAGCAGCAGTTAGAAAGTTTCATCAAGAACCAATCATTATTTTAATTGACCAAGTTCCAATAGCTCTTTATCCTTTGCTAAAGGCATTCAAAAATGTAATTTTGAAACCAGCACCTGCAAACAAAAATACTGTTTTAGCATCGCGACAAGCAAAATTAGCTCTATATGAAGCTTCTGAGTTTGATAAAACGATTTATCTAGATTCGGATATTTGTTTACTTACAAATATCGATGATGTATTTGACTATTTAGATGAATATGAGTTTTTACTAACGGAAGATGTACAACCTTCTATTCTTAAGGCTACAAACTTATTACGTGGTAAACAAGAAGACCTTTTGCCAAATGTTCTGCCAATTTTGCAATCGGTAGGATTACCATTACAAGCAGATAGTGTGCAGTATAATGGCGGTTTTATGGCTTTTCGGAAAACAGAAGTAACCAAGATATTTTTTGACGAATTTAAACGTTATTTTGAGATTGTCAAAAATAATCAAGATAAATTACTTTTAAAAGACCAAGGGGCTTTTGCTTCTGCGATCGCATCTGTACAACCTCATAAGAAAATCTTACCACCAACCTATAATTATCTCAGTAAGTGGCAGGATGCTTATGATATTCAGGATACAATTAAAGTTCTTCACTGTACTTATCCTTATCGTCCTCAATATGCTAAAGATATTAGTCGTTCCTTATATACAAGGGTTTTTGATAGATTCGCTCAAGTATTTTTACCGAATCAAGTTACAAATCCTTGGCGCATTAAATAAAAATTAAGTATAAAAACAGTGAAAAAATTTTCCAAGATATCGCTGTTGGTTTCAGATTTATCAAGTGCAGCTATTTTGCGTGCATACTTGATTGCAACAGCCCTAAGAAACTTAGAATATGAAGTTGAAATCATGGGGTTTTTATTTGGAAATAACTTATATCGAAATTTACCATCAGAATTAAACGTTTATAATTTGCCGGGTAAAAATTTCCCCGATTTTTTCGGAGAAATTAACCAATTTTTACCAAAAATTAATGGAGATATAATTTATGCAATCAAACCACAAATAGCGAGTTTTGGAGTTGCCCTACTAAAGAAAATATTTAGCCAAAAAGCATTAATTTTAGACATAGATGATTGGGAACTCAGTTGGTATGGTGGCGATGACTGGCATTATCGTTTCACACCCAAACAATTAGCCAGAGACTTGTTGAAATCAGACGGCGCACTTAGGAATCCTTATCATCCTTTGTACGTGAAATGGATGGAAGGTTTGGTAAGTAGAGCTGATGCGGTGACAGTGCATACTAAATTTTTGCAGCAGCGTTTTGGGGGTACATTTGTTCCCAATGGTAAGGATACTGCTTTATTTGATCCTGCTCGATATGATGCTGAGTCCAGCAGAAATCGTTATGGTTTATCTGAATATCGTATTTTAATGTTTCCTGGTGCGCCAAGACCCTACAAAGGTCTAGAAGATGTTCTCATAGCGCTCGATAAAATCAATCAACCAGACTTAAGACTAGTGATTGTAGGTGGCAGTCCTTATGATGATTACGATCAGCAACTTCAACAAAAGTGGGGACGCTGGATTATCAAATTACCAAAATATCCAGCGGATGTGATGCCTGACTTAGTAGCAGCAGCTCACATTGTAGTTGTTCCCCAACGAGATACCCCAGAAACTCGCGCTCAATTTCCCCTGAAGTTGACAGATGGAATGGCAATGGCTAAACCTGTATTATCAACGCGTGTTGGAGATATTCCCAAAATATTAGGTGATACTGGTTATTTAGTCGAGCCTGCTTGTCCTGAACAGATTGCTGAACAGATTCAATGGATTTTTCAGAATTTAGAGTCAGCAAACCAGCAAGGTATCAACGCAAGAAAAAGATGTGTAGAACACTATAGTATAGATGCTATGGCTTCGGTGTTAAAGTCGGTAATTTCTCGGTTGTAAATAATTAATATGGAATGAAGCGTAAATTGAAGAAAGCGGGAGGTAGAGGAACTTTTAAGTTGGGGGTTCGATCTTGGATAAATTGAGACCACGCAAAAGTTGTGAGGACTCAAACCACAAGCTCATTTTGATGGCGGCAGGAAAAAATCGCTTTTGTAATCTTCCCTTGTGATGGGGCAACATTCTTCCAGCAATAACTGCCTCTTTTATTGGAATATTGAAAATTATTTAGTTTGTCTATTTGATATTAGCAAGTTTGGCAAGTAATTTGTGAATAATATTAATAATTGAAAATTGCATAGTAAATACCCAATGTCTACCAGAAAACTGCTATTACGATTCGCTAGACCCTATCCAGGTTTGATTCTACTGACAATATTGTTAGGATTTTCTGGAGCTTTATTTAATGGGATTAGCACCGCTTTAATTGTGCCGGTGGTTTTAAAAATCGTGGGACAAGAAGTAGATTTAAGTACTGCTCCTCCTATTCTAAAAACGATGATATCTCCCTTTGATAATACTCCAGAACCTTACCGGATAGGAGTAATGGCTGGGGCGATTATCTTCACAATTATTTTAAAGAATTTAGCTACTTATGCCAGTTCCTTAGCATCGAGTTCTTTAACCCGAAAGCTAACATCAGATATGCGCGAAACTGGGTTAAAGCTATTACTAGAAATTGATATAGATTATTATGCCAAAACTAAGGTTGGTGATTTAATCAACCGTCTTGGTGGAGAAATTGGTCGGTCTGCAAGTTCTATAGGTAGTATCGTCAGGGTAGTTATCCTGGGAATCACAATTTTAGTTTTTGTCAGTTTATTGCTGTCAATTTCTTGGCAGTTGACAATTGCTGCTACGCTTTTGTTATCGTTGGTGACGTTAGTAAATCAGTATGCCATTTCCCGGTCGAGAAATTTTGGGAAGCAGCTGAGTGAGATGTCTAGAGCATATTCAGTTTCCGTACTGGAAACTCTGAACGGAATTCGATTGGTAAAATCGACGGGAAATGAAGAAAAAGAATATCAACGGATTAAAAAACTAATTCGCGATCGCGAATTAGCAGATTTCCAATCTCAAGTTAATTCGGAAGCCATTACACCTCTAAGTGAGGTAATGGGTATTACAGCTTTACTGCTGATTGTACTTTTGAGCAAAACCTTCTTTGCTCAACAGGTTTCTTCTCTTTCTACCGTACTCCTGACATATTTATTAGTGCTGCTGCGAGTGCTGCCATTGATTTCTCAGTTAAATACTATTCGCAGCAACTTTGCTAGTACCGCAGCTAGTGTGGATGTGACGAATGAGTTTTTAAGCTTGCATGATAAGCCGTTCATGGAGAAAGGTAAGATTCCCTACACAAAATTAGAAGAGGGAGTGTCTTTTAATTCTCTTTGCTTTGCCTACCCTGGTCATGAAAAGTTGGTACTCAAAGATGTAAATTTATATTTACCGCGTGGTACGACCTTAGCATTGGTAGGCGGTTCTGGGGCTGGTAAATCTACTTTGGCAGACCTTTTACCCAGATTTTATGACCCGATTGCTGGCAGTATTACCATTGACGGCACCGATTTGCGGGAGTTCGATCTAGTATCCCTACGGAAGCGGATGGGGATTGTCAGTCAAGATACCTTTCTTTTTAATGACTCGGTGCAAAATAACATCGCTTATGGGCGAGCAGAGGCTACTGATGATGAGATTTTGACAGCAGCAAAGCGGGCAAATGCTTATGAGTTTATTAGCAAATTGCCTCAAGGATTTGACACCCTAATTGGCGATCGCGGCGTAATGTTGTCTGGTGGACAAAGGCAAAGATTAGCGATCGCCCGCGCCCTCCTCCAAAATCCCGAAATTCTGATTTTAGATGAAGCCACCAGCGCTTTAGATACCGTTTCCGAACGATTAGTACAATCTGCACTTGACGATCTTAGTCGCGATCGCACCACCCTAGTAATTGCTCACCGCCTTTCCACAGTCCAAAAAGCCGATCAAATAGCTGTGTTAGATCAAGGACAGGTGGTAGAAGTGGGAACCCATGAAGAACTTTTGCAAAAAGGTGCTTACTACTCACGCTTGTACTCCATGCAATTTAGCGATCGCCCTAATAAAAATTTGATTCAGACAAAAATTATTAAGGCAATGCGCCTAAACTCAAAGAAATTTGTTGATCGTCCTGAAGCCGCTACTAAACACAATCAAAGCTTGCTCCGTATCTCTCACGAAATTCGGACACAGTTGAACTCAATGATTGGATTACTGCGCTTATTGCTTGATGATCTGGAAAACGATTCTCAAGAACGGCACAAATTAATTGAAGACTCTTACAAATCAGCCTGGAGAATTCTCAACACTATTGATATTTTTGAGGATGTGATGAGCTTACAAATAAGGGGGCAGATTATCTCAATTTCTGACCAAAATCAAAATATCATCAGCGACTATTATCAAAGCTTTAATCATCTCTCCGTTGAGTTTAGAACTTCTCTTAATCTCATACTTAGCTCTCTCCGCTCTCTAGCAGATAATTTGATAGATACTCCTCAAGAGCCAAATGAATTAATTAGTGAAACTTATGAATCTACTATATGTCTTCTGAAGAATTTAGAAAAATTTGAGGATAGTATTAATGTCTAAAATTATGAAAAATAATACTTTAAAAAAACACTACATTTTTTTCATTGGTGAAGAATTACCCCAGCCAGAGGCTCACCTAGTACAGTCTACAAATGCAGCTAATGCTGCCGCTAACTTGGGATACTCAACAGTTTTGGTATACCCTGAAAAAGGAGCAAAAGCTAATAACCCAATTAATTTATTACGCCCTTTTAAACCGATAAAAACACCAACAGAACTTATTGAATATTACAATCTCCATGACAAATTAAAAGTTGCTCCATTACCGATGCCTTGGCCGATTGACCATTTTGCGAGCAAATTTACTGACTCCAACACCATTGCAAGCAAGTACTATTTACCATTTCATATACTTCCAACTACTAAACTTGTCCATAGCCGCAACTGGAATTTTGTCAAAGCTGCTATCAAAAATGGCATTCCGGCAATTTATGAACACCACCACCATGAAGAGAAACCATTTGAGCAAGAAATTGTTACAAATCCACTGTTACAAATAGCTGTCACCGTTGTAGAAACAATCCGTGAAAGCATGATTAAAAATGGAATGCCGCCAGAAAAAGTAATTAAGCTGCACAATGGTTTCAATCGCTTGTTTATGCAGAGGCAACCAGAAAAAGCCGCAGAATGGCGACAAAAACTATTGCGAGATGAAAACCAAAAATTGGTAGTTTATGCGGGAGCATTACAGCAATTTAAAGGTATTGATGTACTAATTGATGTGGCTAATGAAATGCCTAATGTGCAATTTGCCTGTGCAGGTGGTAAGCCAGCAGAAGTAGAATATTATCAGCAATTGGTAAAAGAAAAACAGGTTAATAATATTCAGTTTTTGGGCTATGTCTTGCATAATGAGTTAGCGTCTTTGCTACAAGCAGCAGATGTTTTAGCTCACCCTCATTGTTCCGGGAAAGCGGCAACTTTCACATCTCCTTTAAAGCTGTTTGACTACTTCGCCTCTGGAACTCCCATTGTCTCGACGGAAATTCCTTCATTAGTTGAGTTTCAAGATACAAAAGCGATTGCTGCTTGGTGTGAACCAGATAACCCGAGCAAATTTGCCGACAGTCTGAAGCAGGTTTTAGAAACTCATCCTAGAAGAATAGAAGGTTATCCAGATAGTATCGAATTTGTCAAGCAGTTTTCTTGGGAAAATCGAGCCGCAAAAATTCTTAGTTATGTTGATGAATCTCTGCTACCCCTATTTATCGCATAAAAAGAATCTAGAAGACAAATGATAAATGACAAATGATTAATAACTAAAATGACTATAAAAACTGTAGGGATGATTAGCAGCTATCGAGGTTTAAAAACTAGAGCCGATTGGCTGTGGCAACAAACCCCGCATCAATTTGGAGTTTGGGGCAATATGCAAATGCAGGCACTAGCAACCAAACCAGATTTTCTACTGATGTATCAATTTGATTTTCCTCAAGCAGCGCCACAAAAATCTTGGTTAGATAGCTTTCGCAAACGGCAGCAAAAATCAGTAGTAAATGTTGATTCTCTACTGCGCGGTGTCAACAAAGAGCGGATTATTTATTTGCTAAGAGAACCGCCTTTAGATGAAATTGTCGAAATAACTAATCATAATTATCAACAAGCCCAGAAGTATTGCGGCTACATTTCTGGCCCCGATGATTTTGCCCCGACTCCTGACTATATGCCTGCTATTTGGTATCATTCAAATTCATTTCAAGATTTAAATGAAATGCCACCACCTGAAAAGGTTGCCCCATGTAGTTGGATTACTTCGGGAATTAGTCGTACAGCCAAACATCGCCAGCGTTTAGACTTTTTGCACTCCCTACAATCTAGTGGCATGAAATTTGATTTATATGGGCGTAACCTACCAGAATCGGCTAAAAAATCGGGAGAGCTAGGTAACAAATGGTATGGGATGGCACCATACTATTACAATTTGGCAATTGAAAATTATGCTGATAATAATTGGTATGTCAGTGAGAAACTTTGGGATAGTTTACTTGCCTGGTGTCTACCAATTTACTATGGTGGCCCGGCTGCTGATAAATTATTGCCACCCGGTAGCTTTTTGCGGTTGCCCAGTTTAGATGAAAAAGGCATTGCCTACATCAAAGAAGTGACAGCTACACCTGATGCTTGGTATGCTGCCAAAGATGCGATCGCAGAAGCACGTCAAATCATTTTACATAAGTTGAACTTACTTAACTGGTTATCAAACTTTGTTGATCAACACTCATAAATTATGAATGGTATTTGTACCCTTGGCAATGATTATGTTTTCGATCAACTGGTGGCTTTGCTCAACAGTATTGATGTTATTTTGGGCCCCGAAACTCCTGTTTGTATCTATCCTTTCGACGATCAGACACAGCGAATTGCTGATGAAATAGCTAAACGCCCTAATGTATTTCTTTACGATAATCAAGAATCAATCAACCGTTGGGATCAATTTATGCTCTCAGCAGCACCAGAGCGATTGAATCGGAGTAAATCACGGTTATATGGCGCTCACCGTCGTTTTTGCGCCTTTGATGGGCCATTTGATAAATTTATCTATTTAGATGCAGACACCTTGGTGATGAATTCTCTGGCATCGGTGTTTGAAAAGCTAGATACTTATGATTTTGTTGTCTACGATTTCCAATTTAAAGACGTTAGTAAGATATATAATGTTAACTCGCCAAAATTACTAGAGGTTTTCGAGCAAAAACGCATTGATTCCGAAATCTTTTGCTCCGGTTTCTATGGTGCAAAACGAGGAATATTTAACTCAGAACAAAGAGAGATCCTAATATCGCATTTACAAAATGGTGAGGCAGAAATTTTGTATAGCGGTGCTGGAGAGCAACCACTGATAAACTACATGGTAATGAGGTCTAATCTTTCTATTTATAACTTTGCTCGTCAACTACCAGATAATGCAAAGACAGGATGTTCTGCCACATCTAAACACTTCGAGGAACGAGAACACCTTCTTTATGACAAAGGTAATCGGCTAACCTATCTTCATTATATTGGTATCCCTCCTAATATTAATCAAGCAGTCTGTGCTGGAGAAAATATTGATTTTCCCTATCGAGATTTATTTCTCTACTATCGTTACTTAAACGAACCAGATAAGCGTCCCATCTTTCAAAACCCTCCTAAGAATTATAATGACGCTCCAGTACCAAATTTACTTACAAGAGCTTTGCGAAAACTTAAGTTAATTAACCAAGGATAATTTATGAGCAGGGGAATTTATATTGTTGCAAACGATCGTGTTATTGATAATGCGATCGCTTTACTAAATAGTATTCGTTACTATGATCCAGAAGTAACCATTTATCTGATACCATTTAACGAAAATTATCACAAGGTAGCAGAACAGCTTTCTACCTTACACAAAGTGCAAATTTTCCCCGATTTGGAACTTATTGATAAATTTACCAAACGCATCGGAGAAATTTTTGATCGGGATTTTCTCGCCTTACCAAACAAAATGCGTAAACTGGTGGCGTGGTTTGGCCCTTTAGATGAATTTATTTATATTGATACAGATATTGTCGTTTTTGAAAAAATCGCCGACAATTTAGACAAACTTTCAGAAGTCGATTTCTTCTGTTGTGATTACCATCATGCCAATGACAAACTGCGAAATATCTTTTCCCCATTTGTGAAAGAGCAGCAAATTTTTTCTGATGCTCAACTTCAAGATGTTTTTAACAGTGGCTTTTGGGCTTCGAGAAAAGGAGTTATTACTGAAGAACAAATGGATGAAGCTTTGCGCGAGTGTGCCGCGCATCGTGAATATTTCGATTTTTCTGAAGGAGTTACAGACCAACCAATTTTAAATTATCTTGTTCTCAAACTAATTGCCAAACGAGGAAATCTCGTCAAAATTCCTGGTGGTGGGCCTGGTAGTTGGGCGGGTTCACAAAGTTTCCAACAGCAAGATTATGCCCTCTATGACCGAGGACAACGACTCAAATATCTCCACTGGGCTGGTACACGGATGAAAACTGGTAGTCCCTATTGGCAATTGTGGGAACACTATCGCTATCTCCATGAGGGTAAATTTGCTTTCATCTCTAAACTGACTCGCCGTTTATTTCCTTTTGTTGCTGCCCGCACTTAATATTAGGAGTATCCCAATGATTGATGGTATCTACATCCTAGCCAATGATGTTGTCTATGACCAACTAGTAGCATTGCTCAACAGTATAGAAGCTAATGCTGGTAGGAAAATTCCTATTTGTATACTTCCATATAATCAGCGCTTAGATAAGGTGAAAGCAGAGATTGCATCTAGAGATAATGTCAGCTTATTTGAAGATTCTGATTCCATAGCTTATTGGGATAACTTTGCGACTCAGATATGGAAAAATTATCCTAGAGCGCAAAGAACTTGGCGAGAGTGGGGTTTTTCAGAACTTTATGAGTTACCAATGCACCGCAAATTTTGTGCTGTGGATGGCCCCTTTGATAGATTTATTTATTTTGATGCAGATACATTGTTAATGGGGCCAGTAGATTATGTATATGAAAAATTAGATACATCTGATTGGGTAGTCAATGATTTTCAATATAAGTCTGACTTAAAATTTATTTTTGATGGTTCACCAGAGCAAATGCAGCAAGTTTTCAATTCAGAAAACTTGCAAGATAAAGTATTTTGTGCTGGTTGGTTTGCAACCAAGAAAAATATTTTTTCTCCAGCTATAAGAGCCGATTTAATGGGCAAATTAATCTCAGGTGAGGCAGATGTCATGGCTTTTTTAGCACCTGACCAATCTTTATTTAACTACATGGTCTTAAGAAGTGGAATTTCCTATTATAACTTTGCTTTTTATGACTGCGAGCAGGCAACTGGTAATCATTGGAGTTCTAAATTTGATGTGGTAGATAATATCCTCTATGACCAAGGGCGGAGATTGACCTACTTACACTATATGAGTGTATCTTCTTCAGCTTTTGTGCGGCTTTGTGGAGGTGAAGATGTAGATATCCCTTACCGCGATGTTTTCTTATATTATCGCTATTTAAAGTCGCCTGAAAAACGGCCTCAAAGTTTTACCCGCCCAAGCCAGATAACGCTTTTGCAAAAGTCTACTAGTAGTTTTATTCAGCAAAGAGTAAACAATATTAAATTAAAGTATCGTAACTTCAAGGATAAAATTAATGGTTACTAATAATTCAGCAAAGATATGCCAATTAAATCAGCTTGTTGATGTTTTTCCAAAGTTTCATCGGTGATAAAAATTAAAATTACTCAATGCCGCAAGTCTTAAACGCAAGGACCGATAGTAATAACCAATAAATTTATTTAGCTTATGCAATAGCTTTTGGAAAAGTGAATTTTTGTGGTATTCAATCGCTTCGTGCTGTTGAAAATATATCAGCGTTTTATCTGGATTTGCTTGTCCCTTTTTGATTTTCTGCCGTTCTACCCAATCCTTGAAATAAACAATACCGTCCATAGCGTCCCATCGAACTGGTAATCCAGCCTTAGCAGCAGCTAATCCTATTGCATAACCCTCAGCACTATAAAAACCATTTAGCTCACAGTAAAGTGCAATAGTTTCCCAGTGCTTAATAAATTCGATTTCCCGCCCATCTTGCCTTGTAACGACAAATAACATTTCCATGACAAACTGAATATTAGTATCTTCTAAATCCAGGTCTAGTTTTTGTGCTAGTTTGTTCAGAATGGTCAAATCTCTAAGTCTATTTGCCTTGTAATCATCATTTGCTGAATTAATATATTCTTGATTGTGTTTGACAATACTTGTACAACTTCTTGCTGTTATGCCAGGAAGCCATTTTATATCTGGTTGTAACTTATCTAATATTCTGATATCTGCATCGACAAATATACAAGTATTAAACAGTGATATTGCTTTGGCAATTACAAACCTTTTATCATGGTAACAACCAATACTCTGTTGTTCATGGTGAAATGCTAAAACGTTAGGATATATTTTAAATTCTTCTAGCTTATCTGTTAGGACAATTAAATATACTCCTGGCGAATGTTTTTCAATATCTTGAGCTAATAGGAAAGCATGAGAGCGATATCTTTTCCCTAAAGCTAAAGTGCAAAAACAAATGTCTGATTTTTCTTGGTTCATAAGATTTTATTGTTGAAATAAAATTTGGCTGAGACTAATATTAAAAATTTGTTTAGAGACAGAAGAATTATGCAAATTGTTTCGATTTAAATCAAACACTATGTTCACATATATAATATGGGTACTGACTACTGTAATAGTACCTATT
>NZ_JAAGOG010000225.1:0-11030 GCF_010747425.1 Nostoc sp. UIC 10630 | reverse complement strand
CTTATGTTTAATGCTGATGCAATTTCTTCGGCAGTGGCATGACGACCGAGTTTTTGAAAGCTTTCTCGCTGTACTTTCTTAATTTTGGTAAGTATTTCAGTGAGATGAACAGGCAATCTAATAGTGCGCGATTGTTCTGCTATCGCGCGTGTAATCTCTTGACGAATCCACCAGTAGGCGTAGGTCGATAGCTTATAGCCCCGATTGGGATCAAACTTTTCTATACCCCTTTGTAAACCGATTGCTCCTTCCTGAATCAAATCTAAAAATTCCAAATTGCGGTTCTGGTATTTCTTGGCAACAGAAACTACTAGTCGCAGGTTAGCTGTCACCATTTTTTGTTTAGCTTTTTGACCAAGGTGTAGTGCTGCTCGGACTTGTGCTTCGGTTTTTTCAACAGCATTGGCTAATTCTGTCATTGTTGGTTCGCGGTCTAGTTGTTGAGTGAGTTCATTTTTAGATTGCTCAATAACAATCATTTCTTGTACCTGTCTACCATAAGCGATTTCTTCCTCTGGCTTTAATAAAGGATACTGACCAATTTCTTGCAAATAGATGCGAACCATGTCGGAACTCAGGCTGGACATACAAACTTTTCGACTTTTTTAAACCAGGGGATTTAAAAGTATAAATCCAATAGCTCATTAAAATTTTCTATTTTTAACCGAGTACCGTGGGTTTAAATTCCGCAGTTCAAAATCGCGCAAGTTTTGGGTCGGGGTCTAAATCCCCGTCACAAAACTTAGTTACGAATTACGAATTATTTAATAGCCAAGGCATATCAATTCAGTCCTGCCTGAAGTAACCTCTGCTTTAACCTTGTGTACCTCTGTTGGTCATCAGTAGAGCGCACCGCTAGAGATATCGCTTTTTTTGCGCCAACTACGATCGCTAACTTCTTGGCACGAGTTATACCAGTGTAAAACAGGTTCCGGGTCAACATCATATAGTGCTGCATATAGATTGGCAAAATCACCACCGGATATTCTGACCCCTGGCTTCTATGAATAACCTGAGTTCGGGATAAGGAAAGGGACAGGTAGTAAGCTGAAAATAACGTCAAATCCAACACCTGTCCTATGTTTAGTTTAGATGCTTTATTTTGCCACGTAGATGATTTCTGTAAAGCTTTTGAAGCTCAATGGCACAAACAGCTATTAAATCATGGAGGAATAAAACGTATTCGCGCTAAAAGCCTGTGTTTAAGTGAAATAATGACAATTCTCATCGCTTTTCACCAAAATCACTATCGGAATTTTAAGCATTTTTATTTGAATCACGTTAAACAGCAATGCCGATATTTCTCGCAATCTTGTCAGCAGTCAGAAAGCCAATACCGTAGATGTCGGCTGCTAACTGATAGGGATTGTTGGTAACAGTGGCAATCGCTTCATCCTTATATTGCTTGTAAATCTTCACGGCATAGGTGGTAGAAACGCCATGCCCCTGGAGAAACACCATCACTTCTTTGATCGCTTTCTGAGTTGACTAAGCGTTTTTGATCAGAGTGATCCGCTTTTTGGCAATACCCTGGACTTCAATCAGTCGCTCAATTTGGTTTTCGATGATGTCGAGCGTTTCTAAACCGAAGTGAGCGACGATACGCTTGGCTGTTACTGGGCCAACACCTTTAATCAGCCCACTACCCAAATATTTTTCAATTCCAGTGAGAGTAGCTGGTTTGGTTTCTTTGTAGTTGACTACTTGGAACTGGGGGCCAAATTGTGGATGGTCACGCCAGAAACCAGTTAGTTGTAGAGTTTGACCTGGCTGAATATTAGCAAAGCTGCCAACAATTGTTGTGAGTTCAGTGCTACGTGGACGAGTCAGTCTTGCCACGGTGTAACCTGACTCCTGAGAATAAAAGGTGAGTCTTTCAACTACTCCAGTAATGGTTTCATGTTGGAGAGAAGCATTAACTTGCTGTTGGGAGTGGGCTGGAGTAGTGGACATTGCTTATTTAAAAATGCCGCACATTATTATAAGCCTGCAATTCTATCAATTGTAGTACATAGATACTAAAACATATACTTTTACCGGATGTTTCTATAATAAATCTTCAGGCATCCATGAAAGCCCTTATCCGTCGGACACTGGGCGAACGGGCTTTCATCCCCAGAAATAAAAAAGTGTACAAACTCTCCTACCTAATTCAAAAGAGAGCTTTTATCTTTGGGCTCTCTCTAAAACTCTAACTGTAAGCTGTCTTGCTAAATGACCCAAAACATTTTGGGTCACTTTTCTTGTAAAAATTCTTCTATCTTAACTAGCAAGCTTTCCGCTTCTTGAAGCTGATGTGGATCTTTTTCAATATTTTTTAGAGATTTTTTGAATTGCTTGTAAGCACTATCTAATCTAGTTCGGATAGGGTTTTCTGAACTTGGTTTAAGAGCTTTAACCCTTTTTTTTATTTCAGCAAGTGAAAGATTGTTGGCAATTGCTTCCCATAAAAGTTCTTGCCTGATACCAGGGTCGTCGATTTTTGCAATCTCTAATCCTTTAGTGTATTCAATTTTCCCTTGACGAACAGCTTCCAGAATTTCTTGAGGTTTTTTTAACAAAGGAAGCCTAGTTTTAACAAAAGATTCCCAGGTAATTCCACCACAAAATGCAAAGACTGCTTGAATTTTGTCAAACTGAGGATGATCTAAAACGTTTTGAAGACCTGAGCGACGTTTGAGATTATCTATTTGATACAGCAGACTTATAGCTTCTTCAACAGTTGCTTCAATTGCTAAAGAAAGGAGTTTCAAAGTACCATCTAAATCTTCTAAGGCACTAAAATCTCGACGATTTTTGTTTTCTGCAAGTGATGCTTTGAAAGCTTCAAGGTTATTCCAGTTAAAGATTCTGACAGGAAGTGGATCTATTTCTGCAAACTCAGAACCATGATAGCGGCGTTTTCCAGCAACAAGTTCATATTCATCAGGCAACGTATTACTTAGTGGACGAACCCATAATGGAGAGTGAATACCATTCGGTTTCAGGTCATTTAGCGCCCAAGCTTTTAGTTCATCCTGGTCATAGTAGTAGCGCACAGGCTGTCCACCTGGCACAAAACTGAAACTTAGATGAATTTTACTACGGGGTATCCATACTACTCCTGAATCCTTGCCTGATTCATTTGGAATGATCTCGCTCTCGTCCCTATCAGGAGTAAAGCTTAAAATCTGTTTTAGGTTAGCAAGTCTTTGATTGGTTCCAGCTTTGCTAGTTCCTTCCAATCTTCCCATGCTTTTTTTCCTCCTCTTTTAATTTCATAAATTGGCTTCCCTTCGGCAGATGCATGTTCATAAACTTTCAACCGTTGAATCCCTTGTTCTAACACAGGTAAACCTTGTTCTCTAAGGGTATGAAAAGCGATTTCCCCATCCGGCTCTGATGATGGAGGTACAACAGTTAATAAAACAGAATATTTAGTTTTTGGTGGAAAACTTTGAACCATCATATTTAAAGCACTCATTGAGAGAGCAGAAGGAGTTGTAATAGCTAAAAGCAAATCACATCCGTCAACTAGCTCTTTAATCTCAGCAGAACTTGGTCGTGCAGGAGTGTCAATGACAATAAAATCAAAGTTCTCTTTTGCCATTATTCGGTTAGCTGTATTTTCTGTAGCAACTTGAAAGGGTAGATAGCCGCGAGATCCCCAAACGGATGCTGAACGATTAGGATCATAATCAATGAGCAAAACTTTATATCCTTTCTGTGCGAACAGGCAAGCCAGACACACTGCTGAGGTAGTTTTGCCCACACCCCCTTTAAAAGCAGTTAGTGTTACAAATTTGGTCGCCAAAATTCTGTTTCCGTTACTCGTGAATGAAAAGATTCTACCTTGCTCTAGTGGAATTGTTTACTTAATTAGAGACTTTATAGATATTTGTGCTGCTGACCCAAAACGTTTTGGGTCATTCAATATACAACTTCAACAACCGGATTCAAGTAGAAGCCTGGTGATCGTACTACTAATGATTTATCAGTTGTGATTAGAATGTCTTGGCTAACAGGCTGATACCACGAGATTATTTTACCTAAAACGTTAAGGATACTTTCTTATTAAGTAATGCCACAGCCTTCAAAATACATAAATTGACAGTTAAAATACGATTGTTCCACAGTTCGGGTAAGTTCAGTTAAATAGAAATGTCAATGAAATCTATCCAACGTTCATCCAAACCACTTTTTCCCTCAGCCAAAATCCAACAAGTCAAGCCAAAAGCCTGAACTTGTTGCTTACCGACCAGTGTAGAGCAACCCTCAGTTACACTTCGGGCTGACCCAACTCCCAGTGATGAGTCGCCATCAGTAGAGCAGCAAGGTCAAACGGTGCCTCCTTTCGCGTCAAAGAGGAACGTTTCTGAAAAACCGCAACATTTATAAAAAGGCAAAGCCAAACGTATCTCCCCTGATAAGAAAAAATCTAATTCACTACAACAGCCCCAATTTACACTTCGAGATGATGAAGATTTACCACCAGAACGCTGTCAACATATCCAGTTTTTGGACTGCGATAAATAGGTGGGGCGCGTGGTATTCGAGTGTTGGCACTGTCAGCAGGGAATAATTAGCGAATATACTGGAGAGCCAGTGATGGGAGAATACAAAGGCCATCCTTCACTAATTCAGGTGAAAGTCCAATGTCCTAATTGTGAGCAGACGGCGATTAGATTAACAACGGGTCAGGTGGTTTCAACAACAGCGATTCCTTCACCTTGGCAGCAATGATGGCACACACCAAGATCAAGAGTGATTGGTAAGAGATATTAACGATTGATAATGCAAAAGTTGAAAATTGTACCCTTAATAACTGCACTAACGGCACTGAGACTAACTAGTTGCAGCACTACTACTGCTGAACAGTATGAAGCTACAGCACTCACCAGTTACACCTGGCAAGTCAAGTATGCCAATGATCTAACTAGTCAACCACAGCCACGCATTGAAACCTTTGCTAACACTTCAGTGTTGAATAGGAATGGATTGAAACCAGCAGGAGCAGTTGTTGGCCCAGATGACAAAGGGCTATGGTGGCCTACTGTACCGCCACGACTAAGTGTTGATGAAGTTGAACAACGCAAAAAATCTCAAGAAGAGGCAGGCAAACCTGAATTGATAAAAGATGTTCAGTACAAACTGACCTACGGAGTGGGTACTTTACAGAAGGCACTACCTACTAATTATGATGTTTATCGACAAGTAGTAAAAGCTTACCCCCAAAGAACTCCTTTGGAATTGACTTTGGGTGTAAATGATGATTCAGTTGAGAAAGTTGAACCTGTAAGCAAGTGACAACGCACTCGTTACATAGTCAGCAATAAGTTAAAGAGCGAGACTGAATTGCTTTTCAACAATCTTATTGACACTAAAGTAGAAATTAAGCTGTCAACCTCTTCTCTGTGAGACGCTACACGAACAAGGAATTTCAAAATTAAAGACAAGACACTCTCTACGAGACGCTGCGCGAACGTGGGCTCGCTTTCCGCGTTAGCGAGTCTTCGAGTGTTGCGTCTTGTAGACCCTTGATTCTTTGAATCAGTAGGGGCAATGGCCTTGAAGGATAATTAATTCAAAATTATTCTTATTCTTCATAACAGAATTTTGAATTTCATTAAAGGGTCAACGATGATCTAAATAAATTTTTACTGCGTTGATAGAAAAGATTTCAAAAAATTTTGTGGGGGCTATATGGGGGCTATGTGTACCCCAAAGCAGTTTAGAAGTTTGAACAAAATTTGACTCCCATAAGGGGGCTATATGGGGGCTATATGGGGTACATTTGACTTGGTGAGATTTTACCCCACTTAGCCCCCAAGAGGTTATGATAATTTCTTGACGCTGAAGAAAAAAAGAGTAGTTATTTTATTCATCTCTTCTCTGCTCCCCACTTCACAAATCACAGATAACTTTCACAAATCAAAGTCTATTACCTTTCTCTTTATGTCTAACATTCACACCTTGCAAAAAATTTTTCCTGCTGGCTTTGATAACGGCTATGGAAGCCTAAAACTTTTAGTCGATGGCTTTGAAGTTGTTCGTGTCCCCAGCTATATAACCAATGCCGAGATGGAAGACGTACCAGGGAGGGTAGTTTTTAACGGTAGTGCTTACACAGTTGGAGAATCAGCTTTCCGTACAGGAAATTATTTTGACCGAAACACTGATAACAATGAAAACAAAGTCAATAATGCATTATTGACATTATTCGGTGCATTGGCACATCTCCCACACCGTAAGGCTTGGCATTTAAAATTAGTCGTTAGCTTACATGATGTTGCTCTGGCTGACGAATTGCAAAAAGTACTCAATGGAGAATATCAGCCAATACTTGCTGGCAAACAATCAGACGTGAAGATCGAAGTCCTGAAAGTCGTGCTAGAAGGGATGGGTGCATTGTTTGGGCATCAACTACCAAAAAAATTAACCATTTTAGATTTTGGCAATGGCACAACTCTGTATTCTCGTTACAACCAAGGGAAACGAGAAGTTCACACCGCCTACCCCACAGGCGTAGAAGTTCTCATCAATGATATTTCCCAAAAGATGAAGCATTTAAATGGCGGAAAAATTGGGGATGCCTCCAAGATCCGATTTTGTCTGGAAATGGGGCATACTCGGTACAGCCGGGATATTGATATCAAAGATGTTTACAGTACTTGTTTGAAAGATTGGTATGAAAAATACTTGAAGAAAGTAGTGAATCTGACGCTTGATGCCAAACACCAGGGGGATGAAATCTGGGCGATTGGTGGAGGCTGCCTGCTACCCGGATTTAAGAAGCTTTTAGAGAAAAACGGGTTCAAAATACTGGACAACCCAGTGGAAGCTAATGTCTTTGGGCTTCTAGAAATGGCAAAAGCCATCAGCAGCAAGAATTCGCCTACTACATCTCTTAAGTGATCACAATGACAGAAAAATTTGACTTAGCTCCGATAAAAATTCGGCTTAAAGAAAACTATCAAAAACGCATATTTGCAGAGTCCCAACAACTAGGTAAAAGTTACCTGGAGACGCTTTACTTCATTATTGATTGCTATTTTGTTTTCATCAAGGCTGGATTAGCCACACAACAAGTAGCTTTCACGCCGATTACTACTGAGCCGAACAAATTTCCTTCAATAACTTCAACTCCATTGGTACAAGAGAAAGAAGAAGATTCTTCAAGCGAAACATTCAGCCTTGACTTTGATTTATAGCCGTCAAAGGAAGTTGGCAACGGTAAAGAAGGGGAATTAGCCTTAAACGTAGTAAGTGGAATGGCACACTTGTTTTGCGTAAATTCCTGGTATTCCTGGATGAAAGGGTATGGGGTATAGGGTGTAGGGAAGGAAGAAGATGTTATTCTACTTGCACTAAAATTCAATTTTCTTAACGCTACATCCAACACTTTACCCTCAACAAGATAACCCTTTGCGACTGTAACCGATATCTTGTAAGCCTGACAATTTTATAAAAGAAATATCATCGCTTAAATCTTCTAACTTTAGCAAAAGATTTACAATGAAAAGAGAAAAATTTTTCGGTATATTTCTTGGATCTGCACTATTACTTGGTTCTTCACCTTGCGTAGTAGTTGCACAGACTGAGCCTAGCGTAATTCCATCTAAAATTAATGGTAGTACCGCCCAATCCAAAACAGTAGTTGCACGTATTTGGCATGGTCAAACACTCACTAATAAAGCAGACGAATATTATAAATATTTAACTGAAGCTGGAATAAAGAAAATTCAATCGATTCCTGGGAATCGTGGAGCGCAAGTATTTCGTCGTACTAATGGCACAATTACAGAGTTCACTGTCATCTCTTATTGGGAGTCACGCAATGCTATTCGTGCCTTTGCTGGAAATGACATAGAACAAGTACACCCTCTGCCCAAAGATAACGAGTATCTGATTGAACCCGAAACTAAGGTTAAACATTTTGATGTCTTGCTAGATCAGCGTTAATAATAATTAACTCGATTTTTAATTTATCAATTTCTCTGAATCCAATTAATTATTATATCCTTAAAACTTAAATAATTAATAATAACAGGAGAAACTGCTCAAATTGAATAAGCGGATCTAATCGCCAACCTTGCATAATTAATATGATTCCACACAAAAATAGACGAATTGGTGCTAATACTCCTTGGATAATGTAAATTGTTAAAATAGAAATTGTTAATGTATTTTTTCTTTGACTTAACCAGCCGAGCATTAAAGTTACATAGATAACTGCTAAAACTAGATAAAGAGTTCCAATTAATTTGATTTCAATTAATCCAGTTGATCTAACTCCAAAAGTAACTTGAGCTAAAGTAAACATTTCTGAAAAATCCTAATTCTTTATCAAGTTTTAGACTTGCACTACTCAATGTTTTTTATTTTTCGCACCCAATCCCATCCCCATCTCTGTCAAAACCATGAGGGTCAGGCGGCAAGACTCTAAACCTTCTTTGCATGATATCTTGGCAATCCAAATCAGGTGAATTTTTGGCCAGGCAAAAATCTGGGTAAGCAGGATCACAGTTATTCTGTTGCTGCGGTTGAATCGGCACTGATGTTGTCTTTTGGGTAGCTCTGTGGCGGAAGTCCCAAGGCATCACAGGATTAGCCTGACTCCAAAATGCTAAACGTTCTTGTTTGGCGGTGTTTTCACCCTGCAACAAACTATCTTTAGATTGTGGGCAACCTTTGAGGTACTGGCGATAGACTTTCATATTGTCCCTCTTGCACCATACTCACGTTGACACTGCGATTCTCGACAAACACCTCTGCAACTAGGCGCTTATATTTGTCAGTTTCAACGGGGCGTAGAGTAATGGCTTGTCCTACTGGTAGGAGTTGTTTGAGTCTTGCTGATGATTGCTGTCCCCAAGGGTTTTGCTTCATCTCTGGTGCATCAATGCAAGCAAGGCGGACTGTTACAGTTTTGTTACCAGTTCTCACCCGTATGGTGTCACCGTCGCCTACGCTTACAACTGTGGCGGTAAGATTGTTGGCAAATACGGGTAACGATATTTGAGCTACAAGCAGAACGCTAATTGCAACAAAGGAAATTTTCGGAAGCGTCTGTAGTAATAATCACTATATAATACTTATGATGCCCAGACAACTAATTAAAAGTAGCTAATAAAACCAGTAACTTGAGATTAATAACCCAAATTGTTAGTTAACTTGGGGCTGCTCTTTTGTCGCAACTGAGTAATCGTCATACACTAACATTGACTAAATCAACATCAGCAAGCCATATTGTTCTGCTTTGGGCAGACACTTCTTCTAAAATTGGAGAGCGCCACTCTACCCCATAAAGCCAATTATCTTTGAGGCTAAAAATTCCTTGAATAATACGGCGTGTCGGCTGTTCGCCGAAATCAACCTCAACTATATCCCCCAATTTAAAAGCTGGAGTAGAAACAGTGGACTTTTCTAGTAGATTTGTTCTATGAAATTCTTGTTCAGCTAAGTAGAGAGTTTCACTCTGGCAAACAATTGCATAAATCCATTGCTGTCTTTCCCACTGAACACCACAGCAGTAGCCTGACAAGTCTGAGATTGGCAACAAAACTTTTTCTAACATTCTTACTGCTACTGGAGGCATGGTCTGACCCCACTCAGAAGAAATATGCCAACAGGATTCTAAAGCGGTAATTTGGTTAATCATCTGGGAATGTAGTTCTCTTTTTTATACATACACTCCCTTGGAGCAGTCCGATCCGGAATATAATTTAAATTTCGGTAAGCTAAGGCAACAGATGGGAATTCAAACCCAATCAATTCGAGAGCCTCCCAATTTGAGAAAACTTTACTGATACACTAATTCGTAACTAAGATAAAATTATTTTGGCAGTAGCGATTGCCTGCTCCACACTCTCCACAATATAAACATTTTCTGGCGACAGTTTTTTAAATAAAGAAAATAGCAATATCCACCTAAGAGGACATGCTATCCTGATTTTCACCTGGAAGAATACCAAGCGATTGCTGGGGCAACACCTGCCACAGGATGCCCGAATGCGAACAGCGCCTCTGAGCTTGAGAAAGGCTGTAAGGCTTCTGCAAAGCTTTGCAATACAACCAAAATTTTGATTAGATATCAATATTTATCTGTTCTATCTGTCTAGCAGCTTTATCCCAAAGCTTTGCAAAAGTCTCATCTTTGCAATAAATTCTGAGATTTTCTGCTTTTTTATAACTGATTTGTTCTAACATTTCTAGAACTGCGGCTAATGTTAATCGATCAACAATTGCCTTTAAAGACTTCATATATTCTTTTGCCATAACTAACCTCTTGAATAACAATAAAAGTTAACTTTTTTCTTGGAGAATTGTAAATGTACAATTTTACTGTTGTGCATCACCTAATTATATGGACACGATCAAATACGTTCTGACTGAAAACCAAATGCCAAAAGCTTGGTACAACATCCAAGCTGACTTGCCACAAACCTTACCACCAGTTTTAAATCCTGCTACTGGTAAGCCAATTACACCAGATGAATTATTACCTTTGTTTCCATTGGCACTGATTGAGCAAGAAGTTAGCCAACAAAGATGGATTGAAATACCAGATGCAGTGCGCTCTATTTATTGCCAGTGGCGACCAACTCCTCTTTATCGTGCCCGTCGTTTGGAGCAAGCTTTAGATACGCCTGCCAAAATTTACTACAAATATGAGGGTGTTAGTCCCTCTGGAAGCCACAAACCCAATACTGCGGTCGCCCAAGCATACTACAATAAGCAAGCTGGAGTCAAAAAGCTAACTACTGAAACGGGAGCCGGACAGTGGGGATCATCTCTAGCTTTTGCTGGTGCGCTATTCGGTTTAGAAGTCTTAGTTTATATGGTAAAGGTTAGCTACCAGCAAAAGCCTTACCGCCGAGCTTTAATGGAAACCTACGGTGCGAGGGTCGTTGCTAGCCCAAGTACTCAAACCCAAGCCGGACATAAAATTCTTGCACAACATCCCAATAGTAATGGCAGTTTGGGGATTGCTATTAGTGAAGCTGTAGAAGTAGCTGCTGCTGATGAACAAACTAAGTATGCTTTAGGTA
>NZ_JAAGOG010000224.1:0-11113 GCF_010747425.1 Nostoc sp. UIC 10630 | reverse complement strand
CATCGCTTGGTCTTTCCCAGTTGAGCAAATTCATATATCACAAGCTTTTTGGCTTTTTCTAATCGTCGAACTCACGTTCAATAAACGACCGCCTGAATTCAATAAACAACCGCCCGAATTCAATAAACGACCGCCCGAATTCAATAAACGACCGCCTGAATTCAATAAATGACTGGATTTAAGAAGAAATTCGATTTGTGTGTACACGGTAGCCCAATCCATCGGGGGGACTACAGGGGGGTTTTGTTATGTGCATCTTCATAGAGAATTGGTATAACCTATTCTCAAGAGCAATATGATTTTGTTAGATGACCCAAAAAAATTGGCAAAAAACGCACCTCTTCGACTCGGAGAAGGACAGGCTGGAACGAAAGTTCAAGTCAAGGTAAGGAGAGGTTTCTCGAACTCACGTTAAATTAATTTGCATTAGGTTGTCGATTGCAGAGTTTGCTGTAGCTTGAGTAAGCGATCGCTCGCTGCTTGTAATGTCTCAGGTGTTTTGCTAAAGCAGAATCTGATCAATGAATGGCCTTTTTCTGGTTGGCTGAAAAAGCTGGAACCAGGAACTACGGCAACACCAATATTTTTAATGAGATGGTAAGTGAATTCAATATCTGTTTTGTAGCCAAATTTAGAAATATCTGCAAGAACATAATAGGCTCCTTGGGGAAGGAAGTAAGGAATGCCAACTCCATCGAGTATCTGTAAGATCGAGTCTCGTTTTTGGTGATAAAGCTTGCCTAGTTCTTCATAATAGGATGGTGGTAGTTGCATGGCGGCAACTCCGGCTCGTTGCAATGGTGCGGGAGCGCCAACGGTGAGAAAATCATGGACTTTGCGAATGGCTCCCGTTAATACGGGGTTTGCCAAAATGTAACCAACTCGCCATCCGGTGACACTATAAGTTTTGGATAGACCGTTAATGGTAATGGTGCGTTCTTCCATACCGGGAATGGTCGCTAGGGCAATATGTTGAGTGCCATCATAGAGAATATGTTCGTAGATTTCATCTGTGAAGGCTAACACATCCCATTTTTGACAAAGTTCAGCAATTAGGGTGAGTTCTTCACGGGTGAAAACTTTGCCGGTGGGGTTATGGGGTGTGTTGATAATAATAGCTTTGGTATTAGCATTGAAAGCTTGACGCAACTGTGCTTCATCAAATGTCCAATGGGGAGGATGCAGTGTTACGTATCGGGGTGTAGCACCAGCTAAAATCGCATCGGGGCCGTAGTTTTCGTAATATGGCTCAAATACAATTACTTCATCACCAGGATCGACTGTCGCCAGCATTACAGATGCCATTGCTTCTGTAGAACCACAGGTGACGGTGATTTGGGTTTCAGGGTCGATATCTAAGCCGAGATACCAACGAACTTTGCTAGCGATCGCATGACGAAATGCGCGATCGCCCCAAGTAATGGCATACTGGTTGACATCTGCCTCTATGGCTTCATAAGCTGCCTGTTTCAACTCCAATGGACATGGAAAATCAGGGAACCCCTGAGCCAGATTCACTGCACTATATTGCAGTGCCACCCGTGTCATTTCCCGAATTACCGACTCTCTAAACTGGTCTGCCTTCGCTGATATTTTTTTACGCCCAATCTCACTCACTCCCCTACCTCCGTTGATCTCGATTGCGGTTATGCAGGAATTTTTCTAAAACCCATAATACCGATAGCTTTATCGTAGTATACTCAAATTCGAGATTCAGAGGGAATGCAACCTTATAATCTATATACTTAATTATTGATATTAATAGTCAATTACTGAAGTACTGATCCAGAATCATCATGAAATCTTTGCACCGTCCCGATCTCTATAGCTGGTCTAATTTCAATCCGGCAAGAAATATTGATTTCAATGGGATTGCCTGGATTCGCCCAGATGGAAACATCTTGATTGACCCAGTAGCCCTATCAAACCATGATTGGAATCATTTGAAATCCCTCGGTGGTGTAGTCTGGATTGTGCTGACGAATTCCGAGCATGTCAGGGCAAGTAAAGATATTGCCGATCAAACTTATGCTAAGATAGCCGGCCCAGTGGCAGAAAAAGACACTTTTCCCATACCTTGCGATCGCTGGTTATCTGATGGTGAAGAGTTCGTACCTGGGTTAAAAGTAATTGAACTCCAAGGCTCGAAAACTCCCGGTGAATTAGCTCTGTTACTGGAGGAGACAACTTTGATTACAGGGGATTTAGTCAGGGCACGTAAAGCAGGTAGCTTAACTATATTGCCAGATGAAAAGCTACTGAATCGAGAGGAAGCTGTTGCTTCGGTTCGCAGGTTAGCTCAACTGAGTCAGGTTGAAGCAGTGCTGGTGGGGGATGGTTGGCCCGTCTTCCGCGATGGACGCGATCGCTTACAGGAACTTGTAGCCACGCTGTAAATGGTTGAGAGTCAAAATAAGGGGAGAGGGGAAGACTGTTTTACTCTCGAAAAGGAGTACATTTCCTAGAGTTAGGCTTTTCCCTTTGCCTCTATTTTCAATTATTAGGAGCAAAGCGCGAGTCTCCTGTGGAAAGGCTGCGCGATCGCGTGCAGAATATTTACAGTGTTGCCGCCTAAAATTATGGATAATTCCCCAGTGGTCGCTCAAGCAGATGCATCCTTACCAAATTACACTCAGGAAAATATACATCTAGTGGAGTCAGCAGTTATAAAAGAAAAGATCGGAACTGATTTTGACTCTCGCATGATGCTGCGGTGTTTGGAACTTGCTCGCCGCGCTTTAGGACGAACTTCCCCAAATCCTTTAGTGGGAGCGGTGATTGTCAAGGATGGCGAGATTGTCGGCGAAGGGTTTCATCCTCGTGCAGGTGAGCCTCATGCAGAAGTGTTTGCTTTGCAAGCAGCAGGCGCTCGGTCTCGTGGTGCAACAATCTATGTGTCACTTGAACCTTGCAATCACTACGGACGTACTCCCCCTTGTTCGGAAGGATTGATCCAAGCTGGAGTGGCAAAAGTCGTAGTGGGTATGGTTGATCCCAATCCACTGGTAGCTGGAGGTGGTATTGCCCGTTTACGTGCGGCGGGAATCGAAGTGTTAGTAGGAGTAGAAGAAGCAGCTTGTCATCAGCTCAATGAAGCTTTTGTGCATCGCATTCTCTACAAACGACCTTTAGGAATTTTAAAATATGCCATGACTTTAGATGGCAAAATTGCTACCACCTCTGGTCATAGCGCCTGGGTGACAAGCCAAGAGGCCCGCAATGAAGTACATCAACTACGGGCGGCTTGCGATGCAATAATTGTCGGCGGCAATACAGTCCGACAAGATAATCCTTATTTAACTAGCCATCATGCGGAGGCACATAATCCCCTGCGGGTGGTAATGAGTCGTCATCTCAACTTACCGGAAAGTGCCCATCTGTGGAAAACTGCGGATGCTCCAACTTTGGTGTTGACTCAAAAGGGTGCTAACCCCGATTTCCAAGAACTGCTGCTCAAACAGGGAGTGGAAATCGTGGAATTAACATCACTTACACCAGATAACGCAATGGCGTACTTATATGAGCGGGGTTTTTGTAGCGTCTTATGGGAATGTGGCGGTACCTTAGCTGCTAGTGCGATCGCTCAAGGAGCAGTGCAAAAAGTTTTGGCATTTATTGCCCCAAAAATCATTGGTGGTAGCATTGCTCCCACACCAGTGGGCGATTTAGGTTTTACTACCATGACTGAGGCATTGTCTCTAGAACGTGTTCGTTGGCGTGTAGTCGGCTCTGACTGCTTAGTGGAAGGTTATTTTCCCCAAAAAGCCAATAGTCAATAGTAATAACACTTGACTATCAATCAATTCATCGTGATTTTGCTATCATGAACACTGACGTTCATGGGCAATATCACGTATAAGGGCTAGCCGAGATTGAATGTAGTGGCATAGAAAGTCAGTTTCGTTAGAATCTAACAACACTTGCGTTTCGGTTTGTTTTACTAACCACTGCACCAAGCTAGCATCATCTAGTTGTAAGAGGAGCTTGGCTTGCGCGGTTTCAACCACTGACCAAAGCTGACGCATGATTGTAGGAGTCATCAGACCTCGATTGAATAATGAGCTATTAGCTGTCTTTAGATTACACAATTCCGATCGCAATTTACGACATGAATGTAGAGGCTGAGACAAGTATTATTAAAAACTTAATAATGGTATTTATAACTTTATGAAGATTAAGAATTTGAAACTAAGCTTGAAAATGGGAATTGAGAATTGGGAATTGGGAAAACAGATTTTTATGGCTTTAGTTGCAAAACCTAGAAGACAAATACACTAATTCTAAAAACTGGGTTTTTGTGTTTGTAAAGACCAAAATTATATTGATTTTAGTCCAGTAAAGACAGTTTTTTCAATACTATATTGAATCCTGAATCTGTCTTCTAAGATACAAAAATTTAATTTTTGAGAACAACGTTTTCTAAAAACTTAACACCTTTTGGCTGTTGATGGACTTACAAAATCATGTAAATTTTCATCCCAAATACTAATGTAAATAAAATTACATTCTTGGCGGATAATCTGACCCTTGACTGAGCCATTCTTAAAACTAAAATTATCAGACTGACCCTGTTGCACCTGTTTAAGTCCCTGCTTAATTTTTTCAGTGGCTTGCCCCTCTAACATTCCATTTAAGGTAGCTTCCATTACCTGCGGGTCTACCGATTGGGCAAAAGATACCTCAGTTTGACGCAGGACTTTAGAATTACGATCAAATAAGTAGCCAAGATCAATTTTGTTTGGCACTAGTTTGTAAACAACAGCACGGGTATTGCCCCATGCGCCTCTTAAATCTTGATTTGGTTTGCCGAGGGTAGCTTCTACGGCATTTCTGGATGTACCTGTAGGAAATGCGGGAACGCTTTGACTGCTGGTAGTTACAGTTACTTTTTTAGATGGCTGTTCATTCTTCTGTGATGCTGAAGGTGCTTCTGGTGTGGGAACTGCAATACTCTCTGGTTCTAGCTGTGGTGTAGAAGACACTTCTGGCGCTGGAGTATCTAAAGTTACAGGCTCTTTTTCTGGCTGTGGCGTGGATACAACTGGGGGATTAAAGGTTGGTAAAGGAGCGGGAATGACTCGCTTTCGTGGTTGTGAGACCGGTACAACTGGGGCTGGAGAAGTTTGGGAAGAAAGGGGCGATTCGGTAGATGCGGGAGTAGGCAAAGATTCTAGTGATGGAGTGCGACTTGTGACAATGGTTGTTTCTGGTTGTTGCTGACGAATGATGTTAGAAATCACGACTGCACCAATCAAGCCGCCTACCAACAAACTACCAATAATTACAGCAGGTTTTTGCCAGTTTCCAGGAGTGGAAGTCCCTGAAATCACAGTTGGTTTTTGTAGGGAATATAATGGCTGGGTTTGTCGAGTCGATGTCGCAGGGGGATAAAAATTAACTGTGGGAGTATTTGCAGCTAACTCAGGAGGGATATTACTAGCAGACTGCAAAGCGTGTAACATCTTACTAGCAGTGCTGTAGCGATCGCCAGCATGAGGCTTAATTGCCTGATTGAGTACCGCCGCCAATTGAGAAGAGACGTTAGGGGCGTGTTCCTGCCAAAGTATTTCCCCAGTTTTAAGATCGGTTTGCAATTCTTGCGGGTGTTTGCCAGTCAGCAGATAAATCGCCGTTAAACCTAAGCTGTAGATATCAGTGCTGTAAACTGGGCGGCCAACGGCTTGTTCGCTAGGCATATATCCAGGCGTACCAATAACGAGCGATCGCGTCGGGTATCCTGAAGAGTTGACCACAGAACGGATTGTTTCTTTGACTGCACCAAAATCAATCAAAACTGGCTTGTTATCAACAGAACGGAGAATAATGTTCTCAGGTTTAATATCCCGGTGAATAATGCCTTTACTGTGGACATAATTTAACACCCAAAGCAGACTCAAGAGAATTTGCCGAACAGCAGCTTCACTCTCAAATCCTTTGGCTTCGACAATTTTCGTCAGAGTTTGGCCGTGAATCCATTCTTGGACAAGGTAAAATTGCCCGTTCTCAGAAAAGTAGGCGTAGAGTTTAGGAATTTGGTTACTACTTTCACCCAAATATTCTAAGGTTGCGGCTTCCCGTTCAAACCGTTGTTGGATCAGTTGGTAATTTTGCGGATCATTATTAGTTATCGGTTTGAGTTGCTTAATCACACAACGACGGCGAGAAGGCATGTGAACATCTTCTGCCAGAAAGGTTTCGCCAAAACCCCCAGCACCGATTACCTGGATAACTTGATAGCGATTGTTTAGC
This sequence comes from Nostoc sp. UIC 10630, assembly GCF_010747425.1. Taxonomy (NCBI): domain Bacteria; kingdom Bacillati; phylum Cyanobacteriota; class Cyanophyceae; order Nostocales; family Nostocaceae; genus Nostoc; species Nostoc sp. UIC 10630. The sequence continues at coordinate 4,864 of NZ_JAAGOG010000224.1, read as the reverse complement.
AGGGTTATTGTCATGAAAAATCACAAGCGTAGACACCGGAGACATTCCGCCTCTGGGCTTGTCGTCAGACACCGCCCTTTCCAAATGTACATCACATGAGTTCATAAGTTATGAACACTGAATTAAGAACGCCATTCAATTATGAATTAGTTTGACAGACTACTATTTCCGACTTGTGTGTACATCGTAGTTACAAGTCAGTGACCGCCGTAGACATCGCTTTTTTGCATAGAGAGATTACTTAGTACAGTTTTGCGTAAAAGCGTAGCATTTTTAATGCAAGCCGACGCATTAATACCAATTCTCTATGAAGTTGCACTTAATAACAAGGTGATGATATAATCCCATCCACAAATAGAAGCGATTACTTCTGCTGAGATAGAACCCTTAAACCTGTTTTAACTTCCGTCTTAATTTATATGAAATCCCCTCGCTTGTTCACCATCAAATTTTCTTAGCACCTTGGTATCAAGAAATGGAAAAGTATTTAGTCACCAAAGAAGAGATTGAGTCTTATGAAGGACTAGAAAAAACACATTTTCTCAACTCCAATGCTCGCAGACTGAATAAGTCTTTAGGAGATTTGACAGGTTTAAAAAATATCGGTTTCCACATCATTGAAGTAGAGCCTGGACGTGAATCAACGGAGCTTCATATGCACTATCACGAAGAAGAGTGCGTATACGTTCTTGAGGGAGAAGCTGAGGCAACAATTGGAGAAAGCATTTATCCAGTTAAAGCAGGAGATTTTATTGGATATCGTGCTGGTGGTAAGCCGCACAAGCTGAAAAACACGGGCAATTCTATATTCAAATGTATAGTAGTTGGTCAAAGGCTAGACCATGATATCGGTGACTATCCAAATTTGCAGAAGCGTATATATAGGAGCAAAGGTTTAAAGTGGAATCTGGTCGATATGGAAAATATAGCTGAACCAGTAGCAGGTAAGAAGGCATAACAGGTAGTAACAATGTAAGCCGATGCATTGTTATTGGAGGGTATTGCCAAATTTGATTCGCTATGAATTAATGAAATGCCTTACTTTAGTAAACTTCACCATCAAAAAGGCATGGAAATCACAGATGCGATCGCATCTGTGATTTGAGCAATATTACTAGAATTACTAAAGTTTGAACAAGTTAACTAAGGTTTACACTACTTAATTGAACTCTATAGTCTCAACAAACTCTAAAATACTCTCCTTGATATCTTCAGCTTCTTCTTCCAGGGAATCGGGGGTTTCGCCGTCAAGAAAGCTGTGCTGACTACTAACTATATACAAAAATTCACCACTGATAAAGGTGAGCAGACCCCGGTACGCATCTAATCTGATCGCAGTTCCATTATTTTCTTGCTTAGAAATTGTCGAGCCTTTGGGCATATCAATTAAGACATAGTAAGCGCCTCGCAAAGTATCTTCCAGATATTCGGTGTACTCCACAGAAGCATCTGGTACATTGGCAAAAATCGCTTGAGGTACATACTTATCTACTAAAATTGTTTGTAAATATTCTTCTTGTCCGACAGACTCCAGTTCCTCTAACTGTTCTAGAGGGAAAGGATAATAATCGATTCTCAACAAAGTACCGATGTCATCAGAAAAGCCAACTACTCCTTCCTGGCTTTGAATTCTACCGCCCTGCTGGGGATCAACCGGAATTGGCACGGTAAAATTACCTAAAGGGGATTGATATGTCTGTTCGCTAAAATCTTCTATGACTACTGTCTCATCATCATCGTCTTCGTCTGCATATTCTTCTTCTGCTTCTTTAAAGGCTGCAATTACCTCCTTAATAATTTCCTCTGCTTCTTCATCTTCCAGGTCTAAGGCTGCTTGTAGCTTTTTGAGGTAGGCTTGTTTTGGTTTGGCGATCGCGAGTTCATCGTCTAAAAGCACTATTACCCCAGCTGCAAAACCATCCAGCACTAATTCTTCTGAGAGAGATACTTTGGCAGCATTAAACAGGGGGCCAATTCCCTCCTCTTCTGCAATGGCTAGGAGTCTATCGACTATTTCGGCAATTTCATCTTCTGAGTATTCCTCGAAAACCTCGAATTCCCAGAGGATACCCGCTAAACTTTCTGCATCTACATCTTCAATCATTGAATCAGCGATCGCAGTGACAGTTGCGATCGCTGCTACCGCTTCCTCTGGACTTAGTGATTCCTCTGATGTCTTTGGTGAGTTAAAAACCTTGTCATATTTGGTCATAATTGCTACCTAAATTAATTCCTCAACAGTAAAAACAGATTGAAAGTGACAATGGTCAGTTTACCAATGGAGCGAATCTTCTAGAGAAAAAGTTGGCTAATGCTTGGTCTACTCAATATTGCTCAGGTGTAACAAAATCTTGTTGACAGCTAATCTCCAAGAAATTGAGATGTTCTCAAATCTGTTGTCGAATATACACTTAAACACGAGTTAGGCTCAATTTTTACCACAGGTCAACTTAATTAAATATTGTAAATTTTTGTTATTAAGCAATTATCGTTAATAAATGCTATATTTTCCTTTATTTTTATCCTCTAGCAGATGAATTATATCTATCGATAGAATTATAAACTAGCTAGCGATAGATACCTATACCGTGGGCAGGATGTCACAATACCGATGTCTGTAGCGACACACAATAGCCAAAGCGTTTGTACTGTTAGTTCTACAAATGTAAATTACATGAAATTTTGAGTTTTTTATGGTAAAAACCCCTCCATCTCAGTTTTCCCCAGATCAATACAAAGTTGATTCTGCACAAGAAAAAGTAGACGCTATTATAGAAACGCCACCATCAGAAACCGAGATTGACCTAGAGTTTCTTTACACCAGAGATATTGAATTTCGTCAGGAAACCATTTACTTTCTGGTGGTAGATCGCTTTTATGATGGCGATCCAGATAACAGCGAAGGTGAAAATTCAGAACTCTACGATCCCAATAGACAAGAATGGGGTAAGTACTGGGGTGGTGACTTGCAAGGTGTCATCGATAAGTTAGATTATCTCAAAAATATGGGAGTTACTGCCCTTTGGCTAACTCCACTATTCGAGCAAGTAGAAGAGTTATTTATTAGCAATGCGGCGATGCATGGCTATTGGACAAAAGACTTTAAGCGGATTAATCCTCGCTATATTGCTGATGGAGAGAATCCTTCTTTAAATGCTACCCAAGAAGAAAAAAATACGACATTTGATCGGTTAATTACAGAACTGCACAAGCGGAATATGAAGCTGGTGCTGGATATTGTCTGCAACCACAGTAGCCCTGATACCAGTGGTAGCAAAGGTGAATTGTATGATGATGGCGTTAAAATTGCTGACTTCAATGATGATGTCAATCATTGGTATCACCATTACGGTGAAGTGCAAAATTGGGAAGACGATTGGCAAGTACAGAATTGTGAACTAGCTGGTCTTGCAACTTTTAATGAAAATAATACAGAATATCGACAGTATATTAAGTCAGCAATTAAACAATGGCTAGACAGAGGTGTGGATGCACTGCGGGTTGATACTGTCAAGCACATGCCGATTTGGTTTTGGCAAGAATTCACTGGCGAGATGACCAATCACAAACCAGATGTATTTATTTTTGGTGAATGGATTTATAGTAATCCGAGTGACGATCGCTCGGTAGAATTTGCCAATCACTCAGGCATGACACTTCTAGACTTTGGGCTATGTGTGGCAATTCGAGCCGCATTGGGCCAAGGTTCAGAAATGGGATTCCAAACAATTCAATACATTTTTGACCAGGATTATCGCTATAACGGGGCAACAGAGTTAGTTACCTTCATCGATAACCATGATATGTGCCGCTTCCAATCGCTGAATCCTGATCCAGCGATGTTGAAGGTTGCGATCGCCCTAATTATGACATCTCGCGGTATTCCCTGTATATATTACGGCACAGAACAGTATTTACATAACGATACTGATGGCGGTAATGACCCATATAACCGCCCGATGATGGAAAATTGGGATACCGATAGTGAAGTTTATCGTTGTATTAGATTGCTGTCTGGTTTACGGCGGCTAAATCCTGCTATATCAATGGGTAGCCATTGGCAGAAATACTTGACTGCCGATGTTTACTGTTATGTCCGCCGCTATCGTGATTCTCTGTGTTTTGTAGCTTTAAACCGAGGAGGGGAAGTTACTCTCCCTGAAGTAGAAACAGAATTACCCGATGGTGAGCATACTTGCGTAGTGACTCGCAACAAGTATGAAGTAAAAGACGGTAAGATTTATGACCTAGTAATAGAAGAACGGGGAGTGCTTGTTTTCAGCCACGTTGGGGAACGGATCAAAGCACAAACAATTGTGCGCGTCCAACTCAATGGTGTGGATACCCAACCCGGTGAAATCATTGTGGTGACAGGAGATTGTCCAGAGTTGGGTAACTGGGATATCAGCAAAGCATATCCTTTGGAGTACATCAACTCAAATACTTGGTCTGCTGAGATTCCCTTTGATGAAAGCACTGGTAAGCTAATTGCTTATAAATATGCCATGTGGCGGGAAGGGCGATCGCCTCTGCGGGAAAATTTGGTTAATCGTCGCTGGGTGATTGCCAAAGAAGGTACCGTTAAATGGCGTGATACCTGGGCATCGGGAAGAGAATCGTAGAAATTTCAAATCAACAATGAAGTGTGAAGGAGCAAAATTTTCATCCTTTACACTTCTTGGGCTTTATGGTTTCGTCTTTGGCGTTCTCAGAGAGTAGCCATAATCCTTTTCGGATAAGGATTCTTTACTTCCCTTATGGTTTCAGAAAAGGGGAAGGGGGATAGTTTTAATTGCCCCTTCCCCTTTTGTGCTGGCATAAGGGTTGTTAAGAGTCCTTGTCGGAAAAGGATTATGGCGACTCG
>NZ_JAAGOG010000406.1:0-2018 GCF_010747425.1 Nostoc sp. UIC 10630 | reverse complement strand
ACTCTTATTTCTAATGCTGATGATGTCATAAATAAAAAATACCATCAATCTCTTCACTTACCTGCGGAATGTAGGTTTTTAGCCTCTGCTTGCGGCTGGCGATCGCCTACGGCGGGTGCTTGCGCCATCGCTGTTGGAGAAGATGGGCAATACTTTGGGCAAGAGTGGTGAGCATCGCGGCGTGATGCTGAAGTTTGAGAATGTGAATATGACAAATTTGCTCAACTGCTTGTCGATGCGCCACATTGGAATGAATGGATGGCGTGAGAAAGTTGGGCACAGAAAGCGATCGCTAAAAGGTTAGTTCCACCCAAGTAAAAAGAACTAACTCTTATCCCTTCTCCATCTCATCCAACACATACAGCCGACGTAACGCCGACCCGACGCACCCACTTCTCAAAATGTGGCTTCCGTCATCCGCTCAAAGTCGGCACGTCTCGTCCCCAATTTCTGGGCGATGAAAGATCGTCCAGAGTTGTATGAGTTCGTTCAAAACATTCAGTATCTTTGGATCTGTGACTAAATTTGGTTCCATATTCTTTGACACAACATCACAGTCAATACCCCCTAATATTAGATGGGCGGCTAAAAGTCGTTTGAACTTTTTCTGGAGAAATTTCAATGACCATTTCAATGTACCAAGCTTTAATACCCGTGTCTATTCGCACACTGAATAACCTTACAAACATTCTTGAAAAAGGTGCTGCTTATGCTGAAACTAAAAAAATAGATCCTTCTGTGTTGATTAATAGTCGTCTATCCCCAGATATGTTTCCATTATCAAAACAAGTGCAAATTGCCTCTGACATAGTAAATAGAGGTGCTGCACGGTTAGCTCTTATAGAACCACCTAAATTCGAGGACAATGAAACTACATTTCCTCAACTTATTGACCGCATTCAAAAAACTATCTCTCATTTAAATACGTTTAAACCTGAACAAATTGACGGTTCAGAAGAAAGAGAAATTACCCTACAAATGCGTGACAATACTCTCTCTTTTGAAGGAATGCCATATCTGTTCTATTTTGTTTTACCAAATCTTTATTTTCATGTCACAACAGCATATAACATTCTTAGACACTGCGGTGTCGAACTTGGCAAACAGGACTTCCTTGGTCAACCTTAATTAGAGCAATATCTAACGCAATTTTTTCGAGAATGTCCGATCTTGCTTGGGTTAGTAAAAAATAGACTTCTTGACTTCTTGGCATTGTGGGGAAAAGTTTTTTCTTCTTCAACATTTCCCTTCTCTCTTTCTCGATAATTACACTGGCTTGAATCTCGCCGATTAATTAGTAAAATCTAATACTATAGGACTAGCCCTTTCAAGGTGTGTTAATGTTCTGTGTTTTCTGGCCTAAAGTCTTAGCAGTTGAGACATGGGGCTTGTTCTTAATATAAGTTCGTTTTGGTTGAGCAATCTTTGGGCCTCTTGGATGGCGGCGAAAAGCTCTCAGCTTGGCAATTGATTGCTCCTTGAGGACAATGACCTTTTGAGCCACTCCCCCGTTTTCAAAACGGGGGATTCAGGCATCAGGCAGAGATTGCAGTCTGGGACTGTCTGACATCTCCTACGCCTAGAGTCGAACTCCCGACTCTTTTAATATTCAAACTGGCATTTTCATCTCGGTCATTTTCAAATTGACATGATGGACAACGCCAACGTCTGATTGACAAATCTAGGCGATCTATTATGTGCCCACAGTTAGAACAAGTTTTGCTAGAAGGATACCATTGGTTGATATAGACTACCTGTTTATTTTTCTTCCTTGTCACCCACTCTAGGATATTTAGAAAGTCTCGGAGTGCTAAATCGCTAATTTTTCTTCCCCATAGACGCTTCATGCCTTTGAGGTTTAGCGTCTCAAAGCATAGAACATTAAAACTCTGTATCAATTACCCGATATATCATCATTTGAACAAATCTAAATCCGTGACTGCACCGATGCTGCTAGAAGATACTAATTTGGCATATTTCGCCAACACGCCTTTAGTGTAACGCGGAGCAGGAGGTTG
>NZ_JAAGOG010000009.1:0-89017 GCF_010747425.1 Nostoc sp. UIC 10630 | reverse complement strand
GCATTTAATTTGAGATAAAAAACTATAAAAAGATAGAGCTTAATATAAAAAAAGCATATTTAAACCAACCAAAAGACAGATTAATTCAAATATAATTACTTTTAATATATTGAGTACAAAACAAAGGGCGTTAGGACTGTAGGGTGCAACTGACCTCATGAAATAAATGCTCACAGGGTAAGAGTTTTATTTTTACTCTGTGTTTATTTATCAAGAAAAAATGAAACCACCAGTCATCAAAATTTAAATTTATATTAAGCGACTGGCGGATATAAAAAACTTTAAGAAGAGAGGTATAGATAGATGCTTATACAGGACTTTGCAAGTAAATAAACTTGCTATAACAACCATCTTATCCTCATTTAGAGGCTAAATAGATAACCTCAAGCAGCCTAAAAAGTTAAAAAGTGCTAAATTTCAGCACCTGCTTTTGCTTCAGCACCCATTGGCGACACATAATCACGGAAAAGAGTGATCTGTTGCTCAAAGCCTAATCCTTGAATTCTACCAAACAACGCTTTAGATTCTGAGGGTAGTTGATAATCAGACGGTACAGGAATGATAGTACCATTGTCGATACCTTGAGATAATCGATACCAAAATAGTAGCTTGGTAGTATCACCCAAAGAACCATATTCACGAGAAATTTGGGTATCTACTTTATTAATCAAGTCACGCTGAACTTGTAATTGTTGTTCGTGAGATAATTCCTTAACTTGATTAAACAAACCTTCCGCGATTTCTGGAGAAACAGTACTGGCCCCAGGAGCAGCTGGTGTAATTGAGCCACCCATTTCTTTGTAAATGAACCAAAACAAAGCCAGTTGTTGATCCACATCCAACTTTTGCCAAGCTTGAACATGTTCCCGAATAGTTGGATCGCTAGTTTGTGTGTATGTCATTATGAACTCCAATTGCAATTTATTCAGTGCTGTTAGTAAAGGTATCAAATATACATTTAACGTTTTACCCTACTGAAGACATAGGTATTAAAATCAGAAAGAAGAATAATTATAAACAAAACATAAATCGGGGAAAGTATAGTCTCACTTTAGAAAGAAGAATTAAACTTAGATGTAAATGCAATATAAAACTCATATTTGATCTCTGAAAACATTCAATCCAACTCAAATAAACTTCTTGCCCATTGCCTCATAAGCAAATAATTATGTTTACGCCACGTTGCGCGAACAGAAATCAAAGCGGATTGCTATATCAAAAGCTAAAATAATGCTGAGGAAAGGCAAAGTAAAAACTTGGCAATTTCAATGCTGCCAAATTGAGAGACTTTCAGGAAATATTTCGATAGATAGATGATTAGTTTTGTTGTGACAGTGCTTTTCTAAGCACTGCCCAATTTAGCCACATCAAATTTGTGAATTCACAGTAGGAATACGGCTTCTGGTTTTATTAAGCTTATTCTCCCCGCTCTTGATAATCTTCAGAAGACTTTGGATCTAACTCCCAGCGATCGCCATCACGATCCTCTAAAATATCATTGGTATGCAGAAACTCAGAATCAGCCATTTCTAGCCCTACTGCCGCTTCTAGCTCCTCAGTTACATTTTTATCAGGAGTTGCAGTGCTACCACCAACAGCTTCATCCCCAACTGCATCTGCATCTTGCCAATAAGCATCAACATCCCCACCAGTGAGTTCAGGACTAGTTTCTGTATACTCACGTCTTTCTTCTCTAATTGAGCGCCCACCAATATTGTATCCTGGCAACTCTTTCACACCAGTACCATAGGATTCGGTAATTTCCTGTGGCAAATCATTGGTTTGAATTTCGTCATTATGATTTTTTTCTGCCATGATACTAGCCTTTTTTCTGCATTCTCACAATAACGTTTTCCTGTCACGAAGTTATCTTACTAGAGATGTATAGCTTTAGAAATAAAAGAATCTATCCCCTTAGTACGAAGCTAAACTAGCGATCGCACCATACCATTGGAATTATGAAATCATGGTCAAGCAACTTGTAGTTGAAGTTTTTAGCTATGAGTGAAAATTTGTCAAACCGAAATAATTCAGTAGCCCAATTTTCACTCATAACTATTTTTTTATTAATTAGGAAAAATCAGAAGTTGTTCCATTTTAATTTTAGACTAATGCTTTTAACTACCTGAATGCTAAATAAGAAAACATTCAAGAATTTTGGGAAGCGGAGGTAGACAGTGGAATACAACGAATTCATTACACATGTACAAAGCCTTGCCCAATCAGATTCTCGTGAAGAAGCAGAACGTGCTACCCGTGCCACACTAGAAACTCTCAAAGAACGGATAGCAGGTGATGACGCGGAAGAAATAGCTAAAAATTTGCCTCCACAACTAGGCAATTATTTGCGAGGCAGAGAAGGAGATAGTGTTCAATCCTTTAACTTGCAGGAATTTATCGCTCGTGCAAGCCAAAAAGAAAACATCGAACCAACAACTGCTGCAATTCATGTTCGGGCTGTATTTGCTGTATTGCAAAATGCTATTAGCCCAGAAAAATTTGCTGCACTTCACGCCTATTTCTCTCACGATTATGAAGAACTATTTGCTATTTCATCAACAGGTGAAGTAACTGCATAATAGGCAATCAAAAAAAATCAAGTTCACAATTCAGGATTTTCAACTTTCCTAATTGATCAATATTGTAGCTAGTTAAATACTAGAAAGAAACAGGTAATAATATCTATGACTGACCATAACAATCATTCCGGGAAGAAAAAAGTTGCTATCCTTATTGAACAGGCAGTAGAGGATGCAGAATTTACAGTTCCTTATAACGGACTAAAACAAGCTGGAATAGAGGTAGTAGTCCTTGGTTCCAGAATGAATGAAAAATATAAGGGTAAACGCGGCAAACTTAGTATCCAAGCTGATGGTACTACAACAGAAGCGATCGCAGCCCAATTCGATGCGGTGATAATTCCTGGTGGGATGGCTCCCGACAGAATGCGGCGCAACATCAACACAGTACGCTTTGTCCAAGAAGCTATACAACAAGGAAAACTAGTCGCTGCGGTTTGCCACGGGCCACAAGTTTTAATTGAAAGCGACTTGCTCAAAGGTAAACAAGCCACTGGTTTTATTGCTATTGCCAAGGACATGATTAACGCTGGCGCAAATTATCTAGATGAGCCGGTGGTAGTTGACGGGAATTTGATTACATCTCGTGAACCTGGAGACTTGCCGATTTTTACCACAGCTATTTTGAGCCGTTTGGGTTATGGTGGCAAAGATGCTGCACTACCAAATGAGAAAGACACAAGTGCTGAATGGTGGAAGCTAGCTGATGCTTGGGGTGGCTCAACTAAAGGTGATATCACCAGAGGTTTAAATAATGCCCTTGCTGGTGAGCGTTATTCGCTAGAAGCATTTGAGAAATATTTGGAAAAAGAATCAGATAGGGAAGTCAACTCAGTCTTTGAAGAAATAATTGCAAATAAACAGCGCCATATTCAAAAGCTAGAAACTTATATTCATCATCTGGGCGAAAAACCCTCTTTGGGAGCAAATATTGCTAATCAGTATGCCAAGGTAAAAACTGCCTTTACAGGAAGTGATGACATATATCAGTTACGTTCTGCTTTAGGTGATGTCCAAACTGGTATCGGCGATATTGGCAATTTGTCTGCAATGTTCACTGACCCAGTAGCAACTGCTATTTTCAAAGAAATTTATCACGATTTATTGAAATACGAACAGCGATTAGTAGACCTGTATCGGGCGCGGATAGGTAATCAGATTCAGGCTCCTAAGCCGACTACAGGCGCGGCAGTGTCAATGTAAGTTTTTTGAACTTAGACGGCTATCGCAGAGGCGCAAATAACACAGAGATAGGAACAAGAGGATATTTGCGCCTCTATAGATAATTACTGTGATGGAGATATAAAACAAGTGACTTCAACATCAGGTGATAAATTAAGTACCAGCCAGACTGAAGCTAGTGAAGTAGAGCGTTGGGCATCTCTTATCGGTGGTGGTGCTATGGTGCTGATGGGTTTAAGGCAAGGTTCATTGCGGGGAGCGCTGACGGCTTTAGCCGGTGGCGGTTTGATTTATCAAGGTGCAACCAAGCAAAGCACAATTCAGCAAGCACAAGAAGCAATTGGTATCAACCAACCCATCAAAGTTGAAAAGACGGTAACAATTAACAAATCGGCAGAAGAATTGTATAGCTTTTGGCACAACTTTGAGAATCTGCCCACATTTATGAAGCATCTCAAATCTGTCAATGTGTACAACCAAAAACGTTCTCACTGGATTGCCAATGCACCTTTGGGTAAGAGCGTGGAATGGGATGCAGATATTCTCGAAGATCGGGAAAATGAATTTATTTCTTGGGCTTCTGTAGAAGGTGCAGACGTTGATAATTCTGGTTTTGTTCGCTTCAAAAAAGCACCAGGCGATCGCGGCACGGAAGTTAAGGTTGTTTTGGAATATAATCCACCCGGTGGAGCATTGGGAGCTACCGTAGCTAAACTTTTTGGTGAAGAACCAGAACAACAAATTGGTGATGAATTGCGCCGCTTCAAGATGCTAATGGAAACAGGCGAAATCGCCACCACCGAAGGTCAACCTTCTGGACACAAGTAGTTCAGTTAGTTGTCATTTGCCTAAGCGAATCACTAATGATTAATGACTATGAAAAGTCTGCTGGAACGATGGTAATGATGTAGGGGTAGAGACATGATTAGTGCCTACATAATGGGAGCCGAAAAAGCAATCGCTTTCCCTAACGCCTGAAAATGATGGCGAAAAAGTTTGCCAACCAAAAAGTTAATACTGGCAAAGCGTTGAAAGAGATAACTGGTGGTCGTAATCTTAGAATAAACACCCTATGTCCATCATATTTTTCAACAAAAAAAGGATAACTACATCAAAGTTGTTCTTAAAGCTGAATGCTGAATAGTTATTCAGTCTTTTGAATTATCCACCTAACATAATGCAATTGAGGTTTTTTATGAGTCGAGTAATTTCAGCGCTACGAAATATTCGTATTTCCCAAATTTTTGTAGTTTTTCTGGTAGGATTTATGTTTTTATTGGGTCAGGCTTTTAGCTACGTTAATGTAGCACAAGCTGATACTGTTAAAACTCCAGAGGGTATTTATTACAAAGGAACACCTGATGAAGGTGAAATTAGAAATGATACCCAATCAAGAAACGATACCCAAATAAGAAACGCTCAAAATCCATTAAAAAGCGCTGCTGATAATATCCGGGAAAAGTTAAACTTGGATGAGGAAACTCCAAGAGCCACAAAAGAGTTTTTTGATCCTGCAAAAAACCAAGCCGGAGATAAAGAAGGTTATTACCAAAATCCTGCTAGCAAACAACTAAGAGATAGAAGCTAGATTGGTAACAAATTTTGAGTCTAATTGTTTGACTCATATATTGCCGCATAAGCTTTGATCTGTTACCGAGACGCGATGATGATCGCGTCTCCCAATCGGTTAATCTGACGTGTTTTATCTTGATATTAACGTGACAGAAATTATCACTAAGGACTAAATAATTATGAAGGCAGTTTGCTGGCATGGAGTAAACGATGTGCGGGTGGAAACAGTTCCCGACCCCAAAATTCTTAACCCACGCGATGCCATTATTAAAATTACATCTACGGCAATTTGTGGTTCTGATTTGCATCTTTACAACGGCTACATCCCCACAATGGAAAAGGGCGATATCCTTGGTCATGAATTCATGGGGGAAGTTGTAGAACTTGGAAGTGCAGTTAAAAATGTGAACATAGGCGATCGCGTGGTTGTTCCTTTCACTATCTCCTGCGGTAACTGCTTTTTTTGCAATCGGGATTTATCATCACTATGCGACAACTCTAACCCCAACGCTTGGATGGTAGAAAAGCAAATGGGGCATTCACCATCAGGTCTATTTGGCTACTCTCATTTATTCGGCGGTTATGCAGGTGGTCAAGCAGAGTATGCACGAGTGCCATTTGCAGACGTGGGTTTGTTTAAAATTCCTGATGGTTTGACGGATGAGCAAGTGCTATTTTTAACAGATATATTCCCCACTGGGTATATGGCTGCTGAAAACTGCAACATTCAACCCGGTGATATTGTCGCTATTTGGGGTTGTGGCCCAGTCGGACAATTTGCTATTCAAAGCGCATATCTTCTTGGTGCAGAACGTGTGATTGCCATTGACCGCGTTCCCGAACGTCTACAAATGGCTAAAGAATATGGTAAAGCTGAAATCCTTAACTACGAAGAAGTGGATGTTGGCGAAGCACTCAATGAAATGACTGGGGGTCGTGGCCCTGACGCTTGCATTGATGCAGTGGGAATGGAAGCACACGGTACAGATTTCATGGCGTTATACGACCAAGTAAAGCAAGCAGTACGTCTAGAAACAGACCGTCCAACGGCATTACGGCAAGTAATTGTGTCTTGTCGTAAGGGTGGTCATGTATCAATTCCAGGGGTTTATGGTGGCTTTGTAGATAAAGTGCCGTTGGGTGCTGCCATGAATAAGGGTCTAACTTTAAAAATGGGACAAACCCATGTCCATAAGTATTTACGACCCTTGCTAGAACACGTTCAAAATGGTGAAATCGATCCAACCTTTGTCATCACCCACCGATTACCTCTAGAACAAGCGCCCCACGGCTACGAAATTTTTAAAGACAAGAAAGATAACTGCATCAAAGTTGTACTCAAACCCTAAGGTGATTATGAGCGACACCAGCGTTAAAAAAATAGATTCTACCCATTCCCCTAAAGGTAAACTCGGTCAGAAGTATCTTGCTTCTGGTAAATCTCTTTCGATGCGTCTTTGGGAAGACGAACAACCAAGCGAAGACAAAGAACCAAGTTCGCGCGACTATGAAACAGTTGGTTATGTAATTAATGGTCGGGCCGAATTGCACATTGAAGGGCAAATGATTTTGCTAGAGCCTGGGAGTTCTTGGGTTGTGCCCAAAGGAGCCAGGCACACATACAAAATCTTGGAACCATTCACGGCTGTTGAAGCAACGAGTCCACCGGCTCAAGTCCACGGACGAGATGAAAATTAAATTGGTTCGATTCGAGCGCACCTCTTTGATTGAGCGTACAAAAACTATCGCTGGCTAATCATTAGCATAGAGTTGCATTCACATCTGAATAAGACTTGATTCCCCCAATTCTCTTTGTAAGGAGAATTGGAGGGATTTTTGATGAACATACATCAGCTAGGTAGTACTCATTTGGTAGTTTGATAGATTAGGAACGTGAAAGTAGTAAGAGCGATGCTAGAAACGAAATCCTTATCTGTTGACTTCTCCAAAGAAAAGGAAGATGGGTATAAACGAATTTTTTGCAGTTGCCACTTCTTACCAGTTTGAGTGCAAATACATACGCTCGTGTAGAAAGTGGTAAAGGTGAATTGGGAATTTATCTAATTGGCGATGATCATGTCTTCCCCTGGCGATGGAAAATTCGTTCCGCCGATTTCAATAACTTGCAAGTATTACCCGAAATCTTACGTGGCGTGAAGGTTGCCGATCTTGTTGTAGTCTTGGGTAGTATCGATATTATCATGGGAACAGTAGATCGGTAGTATAACAAATGCGTAGGCGTAGCCAGCCGTAGGCATCGCCGAATTAACAAATGCGTTCGCCAAATCAACAAATGCGCTCGCCGAATTAACAAATGCGTTCGCCGAATTAACAAATGCGTTCGCCAAATCAACAAATGCGCTCGCCGAATTAACAAATGCGTTCGCCAAATCAACAAATGCATTCGCCAAATTAACAAATGCGATCGCCAAATCAACAAATGCGATCGCCAAATCAACAAATGCGATCGCCAAATCAACAAATGCGATCGCCAAATCAACAAATGCGTTCGCCAAAGTAGCAAATGCGTTCGCCAAAGTAACAAATGCGTTCGCCAAAGTAACAAATGCGTTCGCCAAATCAACAAATGCGATCGCCTTTGACTAATTTCTCAATAAACCTGATGCCTTGCGGAATATATGCTGTAATCAATCACCAGCATTTCCTATTGCATTAATCGCAGCCTCTAGTGCGATCGCTACATGAGTCCAATGAGTCCCACCCTGGCAATAAACCACATAAGGTTCACGCAAAGGCCCATCTGCTGATAATTCCAAAGTACTCCCTTCAATAAATGTTCCCCCAGCCATCACTACCTTGCTTTCATACCCCGGCATTTCATCTGGAATAGGATCTAAGTAAGAACCGATGGGAGAATGCTGTTGTATCGCTTTACAGAAAGCAATTAGCTTTTCGGCAGAACCAAGTTTAATCGCCTGAATCACATCACCCCGAGGAGCAAGGGGAGCGGGATTCACTGGATAACCAAGTTTGTCAAATACATAACCAGTCAGATAAGTCCCTTTCATCGCCTCTCCGACCATTTGCGGCGCTAGAAATAAGCCTTGGAATAACAAACGATTTTGGTCAAAAGTAGCACCGCCATAACTACCAATACCAGGAGCAGTGAGGCGACAGGCAGATGCTTCCACTAAGTCGGCGCGACCAGCGACATAACCGCCAGCGCTGACAATGGTGCCACCAGGATTTTTAATCAGTGACCCCGCCATTAAATCAGCACCTACGCCTGTAGGTTCCTTTGTTTCAATAAATTCGCCGTAGCAGTTATCCACAAAGCAAACAGTATTCGGATTCTGTTGTTTGACTAAGTGGACAATTTTTTCAATATCAGCAATTGATAAACTAGGTCGCCAAGAATAGCCACATGAGCGCTGAATTAACACTAAACGAGTGTTTTCAGCCACATTAGTACTTAAAGCTTGCCAATCTATAGTTCCTTCGGTGGTTAGCTCCAATTGGCGGTAATTTATGCCAAACTCGATAAGGGAGCCTTGACCTTTACCTCGTAAACCAATGACTTCTTCAAGCGTATCGTAGGGAGAACCGACCACTGCTAACATCTCATCTCCAGGACGGAGAACACCAAACAAAGCACAGGCGATCGCATGAGTTCCCGAAACGAACTGCACCCGCACGGCCGCAGCTTCAGCACCCATAACTTCGGCAAAAACTTTATCTAAAGTTTCTCGTCCTAAATCATCGTGACCATAGCCACTTACACCAGCAAAATGGTGTGCGCCCACACGGTGATTACGAAAAGCATCCAGCACTCGTTTTAGATTATGCTTGACCTGAGTGTCAATTCCAGAAAAAATTTCTAATAGTGCCTGTTCTGCTTGCCGCAGCTGTTCTAAGCTGTTCATCAGTTCCTCGTTCAAAAAAAATTAAATTATAGATATGCGGATTTTAAGATCGCACATACTAGGCGGGAAAATTCAAATTCAGGTTATCGCATGACAATTGCTACCTCAACCAAACCTAAAATTAACTGGGTTAATACCCTGTTTTTCATTGGACTGCACATCGGCGCTTTATTTGCTTTTGTTCCTGGTAACTTTAGCTGGACAGCAGTTGGTGTGGGTTTCTTGCTGTACTGGGTGACTGGCGGTTTAGGCGTTACTCTAGGATTTCACCGCCTTGTCACCCACCGCAGTTTTCAAACTCCCAAGTGGCTAGAGTATCTCCTGGTTTTTTTCGGGACACTCTCCTGTCAAGGAGGCCCAATTGAGTGGATCGGGACACATCGCATTCATCATTTAAACTCTGATACTGACACCGATCCCCATGATTCTAATAAAGGCTTCTGGTGGAGCCACATGGGTTGGCTGACTCATTATTGTCCAGCTCACGCTGATGTTCCTCGCTTCACCAAAGATATTGCAGAAGACCCAGTTTATCAGTTTTTAGAAAAATATTTCATTTTGATTCAGGTTGCTCTAGGTGTATTACTTTTGCTCCTAGGTGGCTGGCCTTTCGTTATCTGGGGAATTTTTGTTCGCATTGTCTGGGTTTATCACTGCACTTGGTTGGTGAACAGCGCTACTCATAAGTTTGGCTATCAGAGCTATGATTCTGGTGATAAATCGACTAATTGCTGGTGGGTAGCCGTACTAGTTTTCGGTGAAGGCTGGCATAATAACCATCATGCCTTTCAATACTCAGCTCGTCATGGGCTGGAATGGTGGGAAATCGATTTAACCTGGATGACTGTTCAATTGCTACAGGCGGTTGGTCTGGCTACTAATGTAAAGTTGGCCCCAGCAAAAAGTAGTTAGGAGTAGAGACGCGATTAATCGCGTCTCTACAGGAGTTAGGAATTACGTTCAATGTGAATCAGGCTTGAGAATTTTTATTTTGCCGTCGATTTCTCAAACCCCGATTTTGGGTAGACACAGAAATCCTTATGCCACAAGAAGCATTTCTAATTCACATCCGGCGTAAGTTGAGAATCTAAACTCCTAACTCATCACTCCTAACTACTAACTTTTCAAAAGTCTATTTACGGGTGCGCTTGTGTCTGTTAGGTTGCTATAATCCGAAGCGCTAATGTGAAGAATTTTTGCGGCAAGTTACTTTTTTGTGACTTGGTGTAGGAGTTTGTTGTTTTTCAGGTGTTCATGACTACATCAATAATTAACAGCCAAAAATTAAGTGACGAGCCTGGTAATTCCGACTTCCGGCTCAAAGATATTATCAAAACCCTGCCACGCGAATGTTTTCAGCAGAACCGTCGCAAAGCTTGGACACAAGTCATACTAAGTGTCTTAGCAGTTGCCTTGGGTTATTACAGCCTGATTATCACTCCTTGGTTTCTTTTGCCCCTAGCCTGGATTTTTACGGGCACTGCTTTAACAGGTTTTTTTGTAATTGGCCATGACTGTGGTCACAGGTCTTTTGCCAAACGTCGTTGGGTAAATGATTTGGTGGGGCATTTCTTCATGATGCCGTTAATTTACCCTTTTCACAGTTGGCGCATTAAGCATAATTATCACCATGCCCATACCAACAAGCTGGATGAGGACAACGCTTGGCATCCAATCAGACCAGAAGTGTTTGAAAATTGGGATACAACTAAGCAGTCTGCTTTTAAGCTGTTTATGCGTAAACGCCTCTGGTGGGTAGGTTCCATTGGACATTGGGCTGTAGTGCATTTTGATTGGCGGAACTTCAAAACGAAAGACCAATCCAGCATCAAGCTTTCTGTGGCTGTAGTAGTTGTGTTTGCTGCGATCGCTTTCCCGCTTTTGGTCGCCACAACTGGTATCTGGGGATTTGTCAAGTTTTGGCTAGTACCCTGGATGGTTTACCATTTTTGGATGAGTACTTTTACTATTGTTCACCATACTGCCGCAGATGTTCCTTTTGCGACACCAAACAAGTGGAATGAGGCTCTAGCACAGTTATCTGGCACTATTCATTGCGATTATCCGCGTTGGGTAGAAATTCTGTGCCACGATATCAATGTTCATGTACCTCATCATATTTCCACTGCTATCCCTTCTTATAATTTGCGGCTAGCTTACAGCAGCATCAAAGAAAATTGGGGGCCTTATCTCCATGATGAGTGTCAGTTTTCTTGGCCTTTAATGAAGCAGATTACAGACGAGTGTCAACTGTACACAACTGACGTTGGTTATAAGACTTTCAACGAATATTATACAGAGCAATAAATAGCCCTGTGATTACACTCACGCTCTTGAACCAACGAGAGCGTTTATCATGCTGTGTTTTAATAAAATCTGGCAATTGTTTACTGAATAAAATTTTAGATAAATTGCCAGAAATTATCCCTCCTGTGTGTTTGCGATCGCTAGTATCGTGGGCATTCTAATCAAAGTTCTAATTTATATCCAATCAAAAGAATCCAGTGCCATCAAACATCATCACGTTCAACAATCCTCTTGGCTCTGAAAAGTCTGAGGATACGACTAAATTACCTTTCACACTTGGGGATTTAAAAGCTGCAATTCCTGCTGAATGCTTTCAGCCCAATGTGAAAAAATCACTTTTTTACTTCTTTCGTGACATCCTGATTATCGGTCTGCTTTATGCAGTTGCTTCTTACCTGGATTCTTGGCTTTTCTTTCCGATTTTCTGGCTAATGCAAGGAACAATGTTTTGGGCTTTGTTTGTAGTCGGCCATGACTGCGGACACCAATCTTTTTCTAAGCATAAATGGCTCAATGATTTGATTGGACATCTTTCTCACACACCAATACTTGTTCCTTATCATGGTTGGCGGATTAGCCACAGAACCCATCACAAAAATACTGGTAATATCGATAACGATGAAAGCTGGTATCCAGTAAGCGAATCACAATATAAGGAGATGCCTTTAGCACAAAAAATAGGCAGATATTATGTTTTTCTATTGGCCTATCCTGTGTATTTGTTTAAGCGCTCTCCTAATAAAGAAGGCTCCCACTTTTTGCCCGGTAGTTCGCTTTTCAAACCATCGGAAAAATGGGATGTTATTACTAGCACTGTCCTTTTGATTGGGATGATAGGGTTTCTGGGTTTCCTCACCTACCAATGGGGTTGGATGTGGTTGCTGAAATATTACGCTGTCCCCTACCTTGTGTTTATAGTTTGGCTAGATTTAGTGACATTTTTGCACCACACTGAGCCAGAGCTTCCTTGGTATCGTGGAGAAGATTGGACTTTCCTGAAAGGTGCAATTTCTAGTATTGATCGTGATTATGGTTTGGTTAATCATATTCATCACGATATCGGTACTCATGTTGCTCATCATATATTCCTCAACATCCCTCACTACAATTTGTTGAAGGCAACTGAGGCAATCAAACCAGTGATGGGTGAGTATTTCCACAAATCGGAAGAACCAATTTGGAAGTCATTATGGAATTCATGTATCAGCTGTCATTTTGTACCTGATACTGGTAGTCAGGTTTACTACACATCTAATAATAAGTTGGCTAAGGACTAAAACTCAAATTCCCGACTTCTTTAAAGAAGTCGGGAATCTTGTATTGCCATCAGCCTTTTCTGACTATTTAAGCTTGAACATCCCCTCATTTAGATAAAAATTGTCTTTTAAAGATTATCCAAATACCTTAAAAACCTACCTTTTGAGGTGCGTTGGCGTAGCCCGCCGCAGGCATCGCATATTACATTATTAGTCTGCCAGTATTTGAGCGTCCTGAGATTGCGATAACTTTCAACTTCTTGCTGTAAGGTTATTAAAACTCAGAGTTAAAATAAAAATAGATAGATGATGTTTGCGGATTTTTGCCCTAACCTGGTAGTAAGATTTATTTTCTCCAAACTCTTGCTGTCTTGGTGGGTAAAGACTAACATATCTGTGGACAGAAGCAATATATTATCAAACTAACCCTAACAACACTGAAAAACCTTTGGATGTCTACTTTGAATCTGCTTCAGCACCATTTAACTTTATCTGCATGTAGTGATTTAAGACCATTACCTGCTAGGGTTATAAATTAGCACAGACTATACTATAGACAATTTACACAAAAATTTTCCATCTTTAAAATCAGAGGTATCAATGATTATAACTAATTTTAGCAAACAAAGAAATGAATTTAAGGAACCTAAAGTACTCAAAACTAAACCACATTGGCAAGGGCAAAATTTGAGCGATACTACGGTCAAAAGTAAAGAGCCTAAAATACAAGATACTACATCTGATAGTTCAATTGTCAATACCTTAAATCGTGGTCGAGTTGCTATTTTTATTGATGGCTTAAACCTATTTCATACAGCTTTACAACTCGGCATCGAAATTGATTACGTTAAATTGCTTTGTCATTTAACCAATGGTTCAAGACTGTTGCGGGCTTTCTTTTATACTGGGGTTGATAACAGCAATGAAAAGCAACAAGGTTTTTTATTGTGGATGCGTCGTAATGGCTATCGTGTAGTAGCTAAAGATATTATGCAACCAGCAGAGAATTTCAAAAAATCAAATTTGAACGTAGAAATTGCTGTAGATATGATAACTTTAGCTCCTTATTATGATACTGCTGTCTTAGTCAGTGGCGATGGGGACTTAGCTTATGCGGTGAACGCTGTCAGCAGAATGGGGGTTCGGGTGGAAGTGGTGAGTCTACAAAATACTACTAGTGAAAGCTTGATTGATGTTGCTGACTGCTTCATTGACCTAGATAGTATTAAAGCACACATTCAAAAAGATTCTAATCTTGGCTATAGTTATCGCACACCTTCAAATTCAAACCTTTAATCCACTCTGGCGGAAGTTTATCTATTTTGTAACAAGGGGATTTTACCCCTTGTTTGCTCTAAGTCTTGTGATTAATTGAAATGGATATTTTAATAGTTGAAGATGAGCCAGAAATTGCTCATTTAATCCAATTATCTTTAGAAAAAGAAGGATTTTTTTGTCGCATTAGTCGCGATGGGATAAATGCTTTACGAATGTTTCAGGAACAACCACCTGATTTAATCATTCTAGATTTAATGATTCCTGGTTTGGATGGGTTGGAAGTTTGCGCCAGAATTCGCCAGAAACCGGGTACAAAAGATCCTTACATTTTGATGCTCACAGCTAAGGTTGAGGAAATCGATCGCGTGATTGGTCTATCTACTGGCGCTGATGATTACATGGTTAAACCCTTTAGCCCTAGAGAGTTGGTAGCTAGGGTGCGGGCATTATTGCGGCGTAGCCTCCGCCAAGGGGGACAACATCAAGTCAATCGTACCCAACACTTTATCGTCGATGTAGACCAGCGCACTGCCAGCCGTCAGATGAATTCTCAGCAACCGGAAATTTTGGACTTAACTACCCTAGAATTTAATTTGCTAACCACTTTTGTTAGCAATCCTGGTCGAGTTTGGAATCGCACTCAACTAATTGATAAACTTTGGGGAGATAACTTTTTCGGCGATGAACGAGTGGTTGACACTCATGTAGCTAGGTTGCGAAAAAAGATTGAGCCTGATTCGGCAAGTCCTACTTTTATTAAAACTGTTGTGGGAGTGGGCTATAAATTTGAAGATCCTCCGGTAGCGTAAATGTTATGAAGATGGGGCTGAGAACGCGCCTATTTTTCTCCCACTTAGTAGTAATGATTGTGGGGGTAGCTAGTCTGGTGAGCATCAGCAAAATTTCTTCCCCCCGCTTGTTTATCTTGCATTTGGAAGGCTTAGAAAATCAGGGGTTTGACTTAATCGATATCCGTACTGAATTGGTTACAGGGTTTGAACTTGCTTGGCGGCGAAGCACTATTTGGTCAGTTTTAGTCGGCACTACGGCAGCTGGAGGATTGAGTTACTGGGTGTCCAGACGAATTATGCAGCGCTTGACGGAGATGGAACAAATCACCCAAAAATTTGCTGCTGGTCAGATGGATGCAAGACTACCTATGTCTGATATTCCAGAACTGAATGGACTGGGTGCTAGTTTCAATCGAATGGCAGCCAGTTTAGAAGGGGTGGAAGCGCGGCGGCGAGAGGTGATTGGAGACATGACCCATGAATTACGGACACCGTTAACAGTTGTGCGTGGTTACTTGGAAGAACTGGCTGATGGGGAAATTGAAGCGTCTCCTGAAATTTATCGGCGTTTAGCTAAAGAAACTAGGCGCTTAGAGCGGCTGGTGAACGATTTACAAGAATTGTCTAAGGCAGAAGCTGGTTATTTGCCAATTAATATCCAACGGGTAAATCTGCGTCCTTTATTAGAGTCGTTAGTGGAGAAATTCACTGATCAATTGTTGGAAGATGGGCCAGTTCTGCTCTTACAATGTCCATCTGTGCTACCTCTTGTATTGGCAGATATTGACCGTACAGAACAGGTGTTGGTTAATTTACTTGGTAATGCGGTGCGTTACACTAACGAAGGTTCAATTACCATTCGTGTTGGGACTGAAGCTTCTCAACTCTCGATTGCGGTAATAGATACAGGTATTGGTATCGCTCCAGAAAATTTGCCTCATGTATTTGAACGTTTCTGGCGAGCCGATCAATCGCGCGATCGCCATTCGGGAGGTACTGGTATTGGTTTAACTATTTCTTGTCGTTTGATTGAACTACAAGGCGGTCAGATTCAGGTAGAAAGCGAGTTGGGAGTTGGCAGTACGTTTCGGTTTTTTCTGCCTTTGGCTTAAGTTGAGCCAAAACCCTTGACATACAAGTCATCGACACAGGTTAGTCACGGCTGTGTCATACCCAATTGCTAAGTTGAAAGTATCTAACCAAAATCTTGTTTTTTGATGGGTATCGAGATTTTGGAATTATGTGGAATATAACGTTAATTGGGCATTTGGGTAGAACTCTATATGTCTACTTTTATTTTGGCTGCTTTTTTGGTTAGTCTACTAAGTGTTTCGGGTTACGCTGCGATCGCCTACCTGTTCCCTCAAAATCGTTCCCAAGACTGACCAAATAACAATATTTTGCTATTTTTCAGTTTACTATTGCGATCGCAAAGCCGTCGTATCCTTTGCTGCCCACGGTCTGGATTGCCGTAGCGCTGACGCGTGGCTCAGAGGCAAGCAATTCGTTGAAGCTACGCACACCCTGAACGCTAGGATCGCTGCTGGTAGCATCAATTACTGCTCCGTTACGCACGACATTATCGGCAACGATCAGGCTACCGGGACGGGAAAGCTTGAGTGCCCATTTGAAGTAATCGGAATTGTTTGGCTTGTCGGCATCAATAAAGATCAGGTCAAATGGACTGTTACTCTCCGCAGCAATCTGGGGGAGCGTAGAGAGTGCTTGTCCAAGGCGTAGGTCAACGATATTGGACAGACCAGCATAGGCAATGTTAGCGCGGGCGACTTTGGCGTGCTTTAGGTTAGCTTCCAGCGTAATCAGGCGGCCATCGCTGGGTAGTGCCCGTGCCAGCCAGATAGTACTGTAGCCACCCAGCGTGCCAATCTCCAGGATGGTTCGCGCCCGTTGAATTTGTGCTAACAGTAGCAGCAGCTTGCCCTGATTGGGCGAAACGTTGTGTGGTGGCAGTCCAGCCGCAGTACTGGTCTGGAGAGCCGCATCCAGCGCAGGGTCGGGCGGCACAAACAGATCGGTGAAGTAACTATCAACCACAGTCCATTGCTCTTGAATCATAGATTCTCACTTTTTACCCTATCTATAAAATCCTGCGCGATCTTCTCCCAAAGAGAGAGGCTTTGCCAACGCGGAGCGTCTTTCCCATGAGCAACTGCTAAAGGACACAAATAAAGAAATTTAGGCGCAGCCTCACAAACAAATAGTATCAATACCCGACTGGAGCAGACCCTAATCAGCCATTCATTAGCAGAGTATAGGAAAGAGAGGCTCCCTAATAGTGATTCTAATCAATTGCAATCCTTTCTCTACCGCTTCCTGAAAGCAGTAGGGTTTTGCTTTAATCCCTAATATAGATTTTGATCACTTGCAATTAGTAACACTTTTTACTTTAACTTTAATGATTTGAAAACCCGTTTTAATCCCTAAAGGGATTCTACTATGTTAGTTTTTAATCCTTAATTCTTTAAATGTTCTTTTATAACCACTTCTCTTTACTCTAAAGTCTATTTATTAATGTATTGAAAGTAACTTCGCAATAGATTAACAATTTTTCAGTGAATTTACCATCAAGAATCAACGATAAATTTCTCAAAAATGTAGTAATTTTCCTGATGTAACCTGGTAATTGCCGTATATAGATCGCTTTCCTTAATGAAAAAATTAACATAGCTTGTTTGAAACTTTATCCAAACAATTTCTGTCTATCTAAATAATCCGAATTTTCACTCTGGTGCATAATTTTAAGTATACAGAATACTGTGTTTTTAATAGCACAGTATGGTTAGTCTAAAAATCTAGTTATAACAAGCCCCACTCAATTAAATGTTTCTGGTAAAAGGTGTAAATAATGACTTGTATCCTGCGATCACCCAAAAAAGCTTTGTAAAGAAAGAAGTTTCGATACAAAAACTACTGCATATTTCACCCCAATAAGCCTGAATGAATAAATATAGGATGAATGAGGCGTCAACTATGAATCGAATTCGTGACGTTGTACAAAAAGCTTTAGCAACTGGCTATTTGACAGTGGAAGCTGAAAATCAACTACGACAACTGTTGACTACTCGGTATGACTTGGAAGATTTTAATGCTTTCATGGCTTTGCAGGAAGCTGCCATGACTGGTAAGGTCAAGCAGGAGTCTAGAGAGCGGTGTGGCATCAAGTAAAGACATAGCCTACTATGTCTTACCGACGGGAGCGTTTATCATCATCCTCAAAATCCTCATCATCATCAAAAAATTCCCAATCATCGTCATCCGCTTGATTAGTAGTGGGTGGCTGATAAGGGGGGATGATTACTCGGTAATCGGCATCATAAACGGATTCAGTTTTTCCCACAGCCGTATTTTTTGGCTCACGGTAGCTGTAGGAGTAAACTGAACCAGACTGAGAACTGCTTTTGGCTTCTGATTGACGTTCGTAGATTTTCGAGTCTCTAGCAGGTTGAGCTTGAGGATTAGGGGTAGGCGCTTCCTCGGACTTTTCATCAAAGTTCCAATCATCATCTCTACTGCCATTTGTCTCCCAATCATCAAATTCATCACTAGTAGGCTCTTCTTTTTTACTAGCTGGTGGTGGAGGAGTGGCACGAGATGTAGATTCTTCTCTTTGGGTTGCCTTTGCACGAGGCGAAGTTGTGCTTCGGCGGTCAGGAGTTTGGCGTTGTCCTGCCCCAAAATAATTGGATAAGTTAAATAAGGTAGCAATCAATATAGATGTGAAAGCACCTGCGGTAGTACTGAACAAAATCCATATCGCTAGTGGTAATGGTTGAGTTCGCACGCCCAAAAATACTAGCGATAGGACAGGCGACCAATTTTGAACTAACAACAGCGTTAGTCCTCCCAGTACCGCCACCAATAGAATTAAGCGAATTACAGCCATAGCAATTTTGTCAATAGTCAATTGTCAGTGGTTAGTTGTCAGTGGTCAGTGGTCAGTTATCAGTCTGATTACTCTTCACTAATTACTGTTCACTGACTACTGACACTATCAGCCATCTCTATCATTACCCTTTTAGGACTATTGTGAAATTTCCGATGAGTCCACTAGGGGCGTTAGCGACGACCTTCCCACCTTTGAATTGGGATGCAGTCAATATCTAGTTGATCTAAAGCACGGGCAACTACAAAATCAACTAAATCCTCGATGGTTTGGGGATTATGGTACCAGGCGGGAATAGCGGGTACAATTCTAACTCCAACTTCAGCTAAAGAGGTTAAGTTACGCAGGTGGATGAGGCTAAAAGGCGTTTCACGAGGGACAATGACCAGTTTTCGCCCTTCTTTGAGTTGGACATCTGCTGCCCGTTCTAGTAAATCAGAACTCAAGCCAACCGCTAGCTTTGCTACTGTACTCATGCTGCATGGAATAATTATCATCCCCAGAGTGGCAAAGGAACCACTCGCAATCCCGGCTCCAACGTCACCCCAAGGATGGCAACGGAGTTTACCCGAAAGGGCAACTCCAGCTTGCTCTCGCCAAAATTGTTCTTGTTGAATTGGTTCTGGTGGCATCCGAATTTCCTGTTCTGACTGCCAAACCATGTAAGTAGATTTAGAAGCAACCAATTCAATACTATAGTCCGCTTCTAGCAAAAATTTGATGGCGCGAACAGCGTAAATCAGACCAGATGCGCCCGATACGCCTAAAATTAGAGGTTTAGTATTATTTGACACGTGAAGTTTGGTGGATTTTACTCGTCTTCAGAGTAAGGATCTAGGTCATCGGGCTCTATATCATTTGGTAAATACAGGTCTGAAAGCTCCTCATTGGAACCATTACCAGTTATCCCTTTAGCTAGGCCATCGCTGCCAACAGTTACCAAATCAATTTGTTGACGGTAGTAATCGACACTCTTAACTTGGACGGCGACGCGATCGCCTAATCGATAAGAAGCGCGATTTTTGCGCCCAAATAGTGCCTGTTGTCTGGCGCGATATTCATACCAATCATCTTTGAGAGAACTGACGTGTACCAATCCCTCTACCCGCAAAGGCACACCAGGATTACTGCTAGATTCTACCTCGGCTGCTGGTACTTCAATTTCCACAAAGAAACCGTAGGATTGAACGCCGGTAATCACGCCTTGAAATACCTGGCCGATGCGTTGCTTCATCAGTTGGGCTTTTTGCAGTCCGGCTAAATCAGCTTCAGCTTCTTGGACTTCTTTTTCTCGGTCGTTGATTTGGACAATTACCCTAGTTAAATCGCTTTGGAGTTCTTGTTGCAATTCTGGGGGTAAAACGTTCCAGTTAATTTCCTCGTGGCTAGAGGAGTGGCGCAGGTTAACGCGTTCTCTGACACGGGTATTGCGGCGATCGCGTCCGTTTTCGAGTAGCGCGTAATACACTCTCTGCATCAGTAAATCTGGGTAACGCCGCAAGGGAGCGCTAAAGTGGACATATTGCGGTAGTGCCAGACCAAAGTGAGATCCTTTGGTGGTGCTGTATGCTGACGGCTTAAGGGTATCTTGCAATAAGTAAGTAAGAACTTGCTCAGAGGGAGATTCGGCAAAAGCTGTGGTTAAATGTTGATAATCTAGGGGTTGGATATCTACTTCTGGATCTAGTGTGAGGTCAACGCCTAAATTGACTGCCAATTTCAGCATTTCCTGAACATCTTCGACATCGGGCGTGCCTTGGACTCGCCAGATAGCGGGAACACCAAGAGCATTTAAGTGAGTTGCGATCAGTTGATTAACTAACAGTACCAACTCTGTGAGTAGCGATCGCACTGGTAAATCATTCACTACCACTGCGCCGAGAATCCCCTCATCATAATAGGCGTTTTGGCTGGGCGGCAGATTCAACTGGAGGCTACCACGATTCAACCGTACCTGCTTCACGCCTGTTTGTAAGGCTTGGAGGTCTTGCAGTATTTGGACGACCTGTGGAGATTGATCGTGAGCTTCACCTGTGAGAATTGCTTGGGCAAGTTCAGTACTTAGAGCAGTTTCGACGTTAATTACACTAGGTTGAATTTCCCACTCCAACACTTCTCCAGATTGGGGATCAATGGTAATTAAAAAAGAGAT
Source organism: Nostoc sp. UIC 10630 (assembly GCF_010747425.1). Taxonomy (NCBI): domain Bacteria; kingdom Bacillati; phylum Cyanobacteriota; class Cyanophyceae; order Nostocales; family Nostocaceae; genus Nostoc; species Nostoc sp. UIC 10630. Next base: position 68,112 of record NZ_JAAGOG010000009.1, on the reverse strand, counting down.
AGTTAAGCGATCGCTCCCAGGTACTAAAGAACAGCGTTCTGCCACAATTGGAGGCAAAATTGGCAGTACTAATTCTCCCAGATACACTGATTTACCCCGTTTGAGTGCTTCTCTATCTAGGGCTTCATCAGGTTGGACATAGTGAGAAACATCAGTGATATGAACGCCCAAAAGCCAATTCCCGGCTAAGTTTTTTTCTAAACTAAAAGCGTTTTCTATAACTTTGGTGTCACCATTTACCCCTTCAATGGTGAGAGTAAACAAATTACGCAAATCCAACCGATTTTTTAGGTCTGCTTTGAGTAGCTTTTTGGGTAACTTGGCGGCTGCTTCGAGAACATGATCGGGAAAAGTCCGGGAAAGGTCGTGTTTGCAAGTAACTAAATCTATATCAGCAGCAGCTTCGGCATCGCTACCGAGGATTTGCACCACTCGACCAAGGGGAGGATATTGTGCCAACGGGTAACGCAATACTTCCACATGAACAAGGTGGTCGATCGCTTCTTCCAACTTTACCTCGTTAGGTTGGATCTTGAGTTCAAACAGCAATCGATCATCTAAAGGCACAGCCCTAAAACCAGTTTCCACCTGCTTAATTCGTGCCAATAACGTGTGGTTGGAACGTTCTAGAATCAGCTTCACTTCTCCTTCAGGAGAGCGACGGCGGCTGCCTTCTTTGAGAACTCTAACCAAAACGCGATCGCCATTCCAAGCATTACTCAAATGACTTTCGCGGATGTAAATATCCTCGGCTCCTTCCACATCTTGAATAGCAAAGCAAAAGCCCTTACTAGAACAACGGAGTTTTGCCTCGATTATTCCCTCTTCTGACACACGACGGTATTTGCCCCGTTCTTTGACCAAAATACCGATTTTTTCAAGAACATCTAAAGCAATGTGAAGTTTTTGTAAACTTTTTTCATCTTCACAGCCAAGTTTCTTTTCTAAAACCTTCCGAGCTACCAATTTATCATCGGTGAAATTGGCAAGGAGTGTAGCGATTGAAAATTCCATGCAGTGAACCGACCTTTGGTCAAAACATCATTTTTTGTTTAATCTGGTTCATTCCTGTATACCCTCACGGCTTACAGAAACAAGCTGGAAACGAATTGCCCAGAGGCAAGGCTTCCTAAGTTCTAAGGAAAGGAAACCCAACCTAGCAAGAGTGGGAAACTACTCCGGCAGTTCCGAGCAAAGGAAGCCTACCCACGGACAACTCTGGGCATCTACGAACTTCTCACTGCACGATGCTCTCAGAATTCACCTGCGTTCAAGTCACTTCACCTAACCAAACTTAAGATTGCACGCCTGATTTTACAATTTAGCCCCGCTAGTGAATTACGCGACGGGTTTTTGAGAAGTTGGGTTTAGAGAATCCATACTGCTCAAAAGCGCTATGCAGGGGAGCCACTGCGGTGAGGCAGCCCCCGTCTTAGCGCAGCCTTAGCGAGGTAAGAGCGTCTGGGGGACTGCCGAACCCCAAGTGGAGCAAGTGGCGTGGAAACTACAGGTGTTTGATTGTCTAGAGTGAAGGTAATTTTACGCCATTAGAATCTGATTTTTAACTAGGAGGAACTGCCGGTGAACCCAATTTTCCCACATGTAGAATCGGTAACAATTAGGTGAGCAGCTTAATAAGCAGTGAGGGCGAACCTTATCTCCATTATTGTAGATTTAGAGCGCACTTCCAGAAAATAGTTCTAGATATCTAGTTGGGTAATCAGTATAGCATTGCAGGCAAGACTACCCAGATAAGTTAGCACTAGCCAAAAATTTCGTCAAAAAACAGCTACTGCTACAATTGGGACACTAGACAAAGCATTAAAAGGGACTGGGGATTGGGTATTAGGGATGAGGATTAAAATAATTCTTTCCCCTGTCCCAGTCTCCAATCCCAAGTCCCCAAAAGATTTAGATTGGTAGTAGTATTATGTTGGCTCAATTCCAGAGCTTGTATCCCAAGGGCAGTCTGATTTCTGAATTAGTGCAAATTTTTCAAGGAAAATATATTGTCCGGGCAAGCGTGCAAGTTGAAGGCGTAACCCGTGCGACGGGTATGGCAGCAGCAGAAACAGTAGAAGCAGCAGAAGACCAGGCCAGAACTAGGGCATTGATAGTTTTGGGTATTACAAATGCGCCACCAGAATCAGTGGAATTTAGCTCAAATTCAATTTCTCCAGCGCAGCTAAATCCCTCCTTGAATACCAAAGGTGGATTGGGTGAATCTACTTATTCTTCTACGAAAGCTGGGGATTTTGTAGGTAGTCAATGGCCAGAGGTTAGCGACAAAGAAATATCTATACCGCCTTCCAAAGTCCGCAACATCAAACCAGAAGTAGTAACAACCAGTAACGAACAGTACGAATACAGTAGTGCTGCCCCTTTACCAAGCGATAACTATAGCCAAGATTTAAGTCAAAACTTTCCTGTGACTACCAACCGGGAGCTAGAATTTGCTCCTCCAGTTGAAAACTTGGAAATAACGTTTAGTAACGAGCCAGAAAATCAAACCTTTCCAGCAATTTCTGCCAATAATGTCACACCATTTACACCTCGGAGTTACAGCCCTCAAGAGGATGTCCCTACCCCGTCAGTGACAGGAAAGAGAAAGAAGAAAGCTGAACCCGTGGATTTATCGGATGTAATTGCAAAAACAGATGTCGAACTTCAGCGTTTAAACTGGACACCAGAACAGGGACGGGAACATCTGATTAAAACCTACGGTAAACGAGGGCGTACTTTGCTAACTGAAGAAGAATTACACGGATTCCTTAAATACCTTCAATCGCAGCCTGACCCAATAGCGGGATTTTAATTTGTCATTTGTCATTTGTCATTTGTCCTTAACAATCACAAATGACAAATGATGCTGGCTGTTAAAACAGTGACGAAGCTATGGAACCTGTAAATTTTGCTAAAGTAATTGCTCAAACAGATATTGAGATGCAGCGATTAGGCTGGACAATAGACCAGGGACGAGAGCATCTCAAAAAAAGTTACGGTAAGCGATCGCGTACTTTACTTACAGAAGTAGAATTACAAGACTTCCTTCCATATCTTGAATCTCAACCGTTAGATGAAGTTGTGACTGCCAAAATTGATGTTGACACCGAACAGTCATGTTGGACACAACAGCAGGGGGAAATTAATGCTGAAATCGAACGATTATGTTGGATGAAAGAGGATGTAGTCCCTGTGACAGGAACAGGAAGGAGAAAAAAGAAAACTCAACCAGCAGATTCGTCGGATCTAATTGCTAATACAGATGTCGAAATGCACCGCTTAGGATGGACACCAGAACAGGGACGGGAGCATCTGATTGAAACCTACGGTAAACGGGGACGTACTTTGCTAACTGAAGAAGAATTACACGGATTTCTCAAATACCTGCAATCTCAGCCAGACCCAAGCGCAGGATTTTGATTTGCAACTTCTAAATTAAGTTTTTAACTCAAATAACCCCTCTTCATAACTGAAGAGGGGTTATTTTTGAGGTTTAAGGGAATTAAAAGTGGTAAATCACCATTTATTAAGAAGGGGAAGGGGGAAAGGTAAAAACCTCGCCCCTTGTGGGCGACCTGTTCATCCCTTTCCCCTTTAACCTTTTCCCTTTTATTAATCGTGACTATTAATTCACAACAGCAACAGCTGGACGGCTACCAGCAGCGTGGCGGTCAATCACTTGGTCAATCAAACCGTATTCCCTGGCTTCCTCTGGTGACATAAAGAAGTCACGTTCAGTATCTTCAGCAATGCGCTCAATTGGTTGACCTGTATGTTCAGCTAAATAGTTATTTAGCCGTTGCTTGTGGTACAAAATTTCCCGCGCCTGAATTTCAATATCAGTCGCCTGTCCTTGAGCGCCACCAAGAGGTTGATGAATCATAATCCGAGAATGGGGTAAACTCATCCGCTTACCCTTAGCACCCGCGCTGAGAAGGAAAGCGCCCATACTCGCCGCCAATCCGGTACAAATTGTACAGACATCAGGGCGAATATGTTTCATAGTGTCAAAAATGCCCATACCAGCCGTCACCGAACCACCGGGAGAATTGATGTACATATAAATGTCCTTCTCCGGGTCTTCAGCATCCAAATACAGCAGTTGGGCAACAATCAAGTTAGCAATGTTGTTGTCAACTTGTTGTCCCAAAAAGATGATGCGCTCACGTAACAGCCGTGAGTAGATGTCAAAGGCGCGTTCACCTCGACCCGATTGTTCAATAACGATAGGAATCATGGAAGCGTGTTTGTGGCTACTTTAAATACATTTTATCGGTGACAGCACGAAACTGGGGTTTATCTCTACTGTTCTCAAGCAGATAACTTAAATTTTGATTGAGGAAGGCAGGAGGCAGAAGGCAGGAGGCAGGAGGAAAACTGCCCGACGCTCGCAGACTCGCTTGCCGCCGGCGCTATCTGTTTCCTGCCGCGACCAACCAGGGACAGGTTTAAAGACAAAAACACTGTTGCGTCAGCTTCCCGCAGGGTACGAAACTTCAGTGGTTTCAATTCATCCGGGGTCGAATCCTATAAATGAATTGCTTCTGTTGCCTGCTTCAACATTTTCCCTTGCTCCCTGCCCTTTGCCCCCTGCTCCCTGCTCCCTTGCCTCTTTTTCAACCTCTAAGGGCACTTTTTAGCCGCAAAAGCTGTCTAAGAGAATATCCCATGTAGGGAAGAACAAATCAAAAAACTCTAATTATCGCCAATTTCATAATCTCGACCTTTGTTAGATAACTTTGGCGATGTAGTCATTAAACCGATAACCGAAATCCAACTTGCTTAGGGACTTGTGTTAAATTTCTGTAACATTTTAAACATTTTTTTAGGATTTCCCTCAGCAATTATCAAGTTATTTTTGTTAGATTCGGTAAATCGATAGTACGAGGTGTATTCAGAATAACCGGTCCTAATTGAAATGCTATCCCCTCAGAGAGAGACGTGCCATGCTGGAAAAACTTATACAAGCCGCCATCATCACCTTCTTGCTCCACCTGATAGCAGGACTTAGCCCAAATGCTTTAATTCAGTCAAAGACAGCATCACCTGTGCCAGAAACACCACCAAATATTGTCAGCTTGCTATTGCGATCTTTTCAGTAAAAATAGTTCACAAATTACACAGGTGTCGGCGATATCAATGATGTGTACTACTCCTAATCGAGGGGTAAGTCGCTTGTAGGATTATCTTGCATATACATAGCTGTCTAGGTTAACACTCTTGGGAACAAGGTAGACTGAGCAAAGAAGGCAACTATTTGCATTTGATCATGACTAATCGCCTTGCTCAAGCTAAGAGCCTCTATCTCCGCAAACACGCCGAAAACCCCATTGATTGGTGGCCTTGGTGTGACGAAGCGCTTGCAACTGCAAGGGCGCAAAATAAACCGATTTTTCTCTCCATTGGCTACTCTAGTTGCCACTGGTGTACTGTCATGGAAGGCGAAGCTTTTTCTGATATTGCGATCGCTGATTACATGAATACCAATTATCTTCCCATCAAAGTAGACAGGGAAGAAAGACCTGACCTCGATAGCATCTATATGCAGGCTTTGCAGATGATGAGCGGTCAAGGGGGTTGGCCTTTAAATATTTTTCTTTCCCCAGAAGATTTAGTGCCGTTTTACGCCGGGACTTATTTTCCTGTAGACCCGCGCTATGGCCGTCCGGGATTTTTACAGGTGTTGCAAGCCCTTCGCCGTTATTACGATACCGAAAAAGCAGAATTACAGAAACGCAAAGCTTTAATTATTGAGTCCCTGCTCACGTCTGCGGTGTTGCAAGACGGTACAACAACTGAGCTTGAAGACCACGAATTACTCCGCCAAGGTTGGGAAACCAGCACAGGTGTAATTACTCCTGGTCAATCGGGTAATAGCTTTCCGATGATTCCCTATACAGAATTAGCATTGCGGGGAACTCGATTTAATTTTGAATCTCGTTATGATGGCAAGCAAGTTTGTACCCAGCGAGGACTAGACTTAGCGCTGGGAGGCATTTATGACCATGTAGGTGGTGGTTTTCATCGCTATACTGTTGACCCGACTTGGACAGTACCGCATTTTGAAAAGATGCTCTACGACAATGGACAGATTGTGGAGTATCTAGCAAATCTATGGAGTGCAGGAATACAGGAACCAGCGTTTGAGAGAGCAGTTGCTGGTACTATACAATGGCTAAAGCGAGAAATGACCGCACCGGAAGGTTACTTCTATGCTTCTCAAGATGCTGACAGCTTCACCCAAGCCACAGCAGTAGAACCAGAAGAAGGAGCCTTTTATGTTTGGAGTTACAGCGAAGTCCAAGAACTATTAACGCCTGAAGAATTAACGGAATTACAACAACAATTTACTGTTACCCCTAACGGCAACTTTGAAGGACGTAATGTTTTACAAAGAAGGAATTTAGGCAAACTGAGTGCAACGCTAGAAACCGCACTGAATAAGCTGTTTATTGTTCGCTATGGCGTTAGTTCTGAGTCGCTAGAAACTTTTCCCCCGGCTCGTAACAACCAGGAAGCAAAAACCACTAATTGGCCAGGTCGCATTCCCTCGGTGACAGATACGAAGATGATTGTCGCTTGGAATAGCTTGATGATTTCTGGGCTAGCTAAGGCTGCTGGCGTTTTCCAAGAACCATCATATTTGGAATTAGCAACACGAGCGGCGAATTTTATCTTGGAAAATCAGTTTGTTGATGGGCGTTTTCAGCGACTCAACTATCAAGGCGAACCGACTGTGTTAGCGCAGTCTGAAGATTACGCCTTTTTTATTAAAGCTCTGCTAGATTTACAAGCTTCCAACCCTGAGAATCAGCGATGGTTAGAAAATGCGATCGCTATTCAAGATGAATTTAACGAATTTCTCTGGAGTGTGGAATTAGGTGGTTATTTTAACACATCAAGCGATTCTAGTCAAGATTTAATTGTCAGAGAACGCAGTTACGTAGATAATGCGACACCATCAGCGAATGGAATTGCGATCGCTAACCTGGTTCGTCTCGCTTTACTCACCGATAATCTAGATTATTTAGATTTAGCCGAACTTGGTTTAAAAGCTTTTAAGAGTGTAATGGAGCGCTCTCCCCAGGCTTGTCCCAGCTTATTTACAGCTTTGGATTGGTATCGTAATTCTACCTTGATTCGTAGTACTACTGAGCAAATAAACTCGCTGATCCTCAAGTTTCTACCAGCATCTGTGTTTGCCATAACATCTGATTTACCAGAGGGAAGCGTTGGGTTAGTTTGCCAAGGTTTGAAGTGTCTTGCACCAGCAGAAAATGTAGAGCATTTATTGCAGCAAGTAGAGAAAAGTCAGAATAGGGGATGATGGGCATGGGGCATGGGGTTATTCTCTTTGTTTGTTTGGTGCCTACTCTCCAGTTCTTAGTACCCAGACCCCGATTCGATGTATAAATATGACGACCAGAAGCGAATTAACAGCAATTGTATTAGCAGGTGGTAAAAGTTCTCGCATGGGTCAAGATAAAGCCTTGATTCCCATTGAAGGGATGCCGTTGTTACAGCGAGTTTGTAGCATTGCTCAAAGCTGTAGCGATACTGTTTATATAATCACTCCCTGGCCAGAACGCTATCAAGATTTGCTTTTGCCTGGTTGCCAATTTATTCGAGAAGTACCTTTATCTGGAGAATCCCTCGCTCATGGGCCTTTAGTTGGTTTTGCTCAAGGATTAGCCGAAGTGCAGACAGAATGGGTATTACTCCTGGCTTGCGATTTACCAAGGTTGCGAGTTGAGGTGTTGCAAGAATGGGTAACTAGACTTGATAACGTGGGGGATGATGTGATCGCAGCTTTAGCTCATCATCCTAAAGGTTGGGAACCTCTGTGTGGTTTCTATCGCCGTCGCTGTTTGCCACAACTCTTAGAGTTTATCAACCAAGGGGGGCGATCGTTTCAACAATTGCTTCGGCAATATCCTGTGGAAGTTTTGCCTTTAGCAGAACCCGAAATGCTGTTTAACTGTAATACACCAGAAGATTTGGCTTTAAGTTTAGTTGAAGAAGCTTCAGAATTCAGAATCAATTAGTGGGAATAAAAGAAATGAGGGAAATTTTCCTTCTGAATTCTGTTAGCGGTAGCGGGGCATTTAGCCCGTCCTGAATTATATTATTTAACGAATGCGACAAAATTTGCGATCGTTATCATTCTCAGGATATTGCCAAGAATAGGCAAAATGGCTAACTCCCTTCAGTTGGGGCGCAAATTGTCGGAGTGCCTGCATTTGCACTTCAAGGGATGGACGATTACTGACCGATTCTCCCCATTTGCCTGCTAAAGCTGGAATCACTTTTGTACCTGGTTTTGTCATACTCAAAACCCGTTTCACTTGCGCCACAATACAACTGACATTACCGCAATTCCCATAAGACATGGGATGCCACTCTAATGTAGTAGGGAAGCGATCCCAAGGTTGTAAGCGAGAATCATACCCTTGTCCTACAGTTTGGTTGCCATCAGGGAAAAACACTACTCCCGTAGAAACACCTTGCTGCTTTGCTGGGTAACTGGCTATATTGACAAAATCTAGAATTCCTTGCATAGCGTGAGCAACTGCTAGCTGCCACAATTCCCATTGCAAAAGTGGTTGTCTGTCGGTTGCAGACAGAATTGATTTTTGCGCTGCTGGGGGAATGCGTCCTTGCCAAAGCGGTTCCCCTTCCTGGGGATAAAGTTTATCAATTTCCGCGATATCTCCGGCGGTGACATATCCCTTGCTCAAATAGCGTCGAATTAAGTCCAGTCCTTTGTAATTCAGTGCCCGTTTAAATAAAGCTTCTTGAATTGCAGGACTAAATAGCCATAAATCTGAAACTTTGGTGGCGATGGAATCACTTCCTGCTTGTCGGGGATAGCGCACATAGTCTAATAGCAAGCCATCTGGACGACGGCGCAAAACTTCTTTTACTAATTGGTAGTAGTCGCTTTTTGCTTGCGAGTTGTAGGGGTCGATAAATACTTGAGAGCCGTTATCTACGACATATAGGCTTGTTTGACCTTTGCCATTTCGGGCGATCGCACTTTCTCTATCTCGTCGCTGGGCGTAAGTATAGCCGAAATTGTTAGTAAACATCCAGGCGTAGACTTTCAAACCACGTTGCCGACCTTTTTGAATTGCTGTGGCGAGTATATCGATGTTTTCTGTCCCTGGAGTGCGAATTACAGAAGGCCAAGCCGTCGGGTTAGCTTTTGCTGGCAATAATGCCTGCCCGTCATAAAATACTTCCACATACACTTGGTTATAGCCACGGTTGACAATCCGATCCATAATCTGGTCAACTATTCCTGGCTGAATATCACAGGGATACAAGCGCAACCAGAGAGCTTGGATTTGTGGCCAAGTGCGAGTGCGGCACTGCTGTAATTCCTGTGCCTGTTTTTTGATTAAGTTTTGGTAGCGGGTTTGGGCATCTTGATTGCCTTTAAGAGCTGATAAACGTAAGTTTTCTTTTTCTTTCGCCGCCGACGATGATAACTGGCAATATTGGGTTACTTGCGCCCTTGCTGGTTCGGCTCCAAAATTGGGCAGCAACGAACTACTAGTGAAAACAACAGCGAATATACGCCGCCAAAATAATGTTGATCTTGCAAAGCTTAAAGGATGGTTAGACATATCTTTCAGTAGATGGACACAATAATCATCGACCCCAATTCAGATAATTGTAGGTAACGTGTATCGAATTATATAAGTAAACACTAAGGGTTTAAAACCTATTTTTTCAAGACTGCCTAAGCCCTATTTGTGTTGCCGCATTTTTTTATAAAGACATAAACGCATATAAGGAAGTATAAAACATCTGAATACAAAGCAAGTTTAGTCTACTATTGGGTAGATTGCGCCTCTACCTTAGTTAGTGAAAATCTGCCAAAGCTAGTAGTTTTTTTGAAACAAGAATAGGTTGACTTTTAGCTCTTGTCATTAGCGACATCTTTTCAATCTCTGGCTTCGTTGATCCAGTTTGGTACTTTATAGCTATATTGCTAAAAGCTACATTTACGATTTTTGAATGTGTTGCTAAGTATGCTTCTTATGCAATTCTTACCCAAGAAGGAATTTTAATATGCATCGTCGTTGGCTATTATCTGCTTTAGCACTTTTTATGAGTATAGTTTTAGCTGCTTGCACGACTCCAACCACTCAGCAGTCACAAATAAAAGTCACAAACCCTACTGAGACAATCAACGCAAATTCTCAACAACTACCAACAGGATCAGTAAAAAGAGTTGTTGCTCTTTCTTCTCTTTCTGCGGATATCATCTCTCGACTTAATTCAACTAAAATTGTCGGAATCACTGGTAGTAAATTATTTAAAAATGACTCAAAATTCAAAGATATTCCCCGTGTTAGTGAAGGACAAAGCCCGCCCAATTTAGAGAAAATAGTAGCACTAAAACCAGATTTAGTTATTGGTGCAGAAGGTTTTTCTAACATCCCAATTCAAAAACTTCAGCAGCTAGGAATTAAAACCTTTCTTACTAAGGTGAATAACTGGGAATCTCTAGAAGAACTTACTAAAATTCTTGCTAAAAAAATTGATGCCGATCCTCTGCCTTTGTTAAATCGTTATAAAACTTTCTTGGCAGAAAAGCCAACTCAGGGTTTTTCTACTCTAGCGCTGGTTAGTCGTCAACCCATCTTAGCGCCGAATAAAAATAGTTGGGCTGGGGATTTGTTGGCAAAATTTCAGGCAAAAAATATAGCAGCAGATTTACAAGGAAAAAGTCCAATTGGTGGTTATGTGACGCTTTCTGCTGAGAAAGTTTTAGAAGCAAATCCAGAGGTGATAATTTTGGTTAATCCCCCACAAGGGAATTCAGAAGCAGCACTTTTAGATTCGCTGAAGAAGGAAGCTTTTTGGCAGCAACTACAAGCAACTAAAAATAACCGAGTTTATGTGTTTGATTATTTTGGTTTGGTCAATCCAGGTAGTATAGATGCAATTGAAAAGGCTTGTCAGCAGCTTAAGCAAGTGTTGTTTGCACCACAGGGTACTTAATTGAATTAAATATAATTAGTAATCTTAATTTAATTTATGAAAATTGTAAGACCTCAGAACCCCGACTTATTTAATAAATCGGGGTTATCGTTGCTTGTGCTTTTAATCTTTTGCAGAACTAATCGGTTTTTGACCAAAGGGGATATTTTTTTTACTTTCGGGAGAAGCACCTCCAAGGCTGCGGAAATACAGTCCTCCAATGGTGAGTAAAAATGCCACATATCCAACTGCTTGCACAAGATAGAGATTATCTCTATAACCAAATAAAGATTTAAGAATAATCCCAGGAAACTGTTCGTCAGGCAAGATTGTGGAAGTATTTGCAACCATTGGCCCCAAAATACAGGAGTGGACTTTTGTAAAACGTTCGTAATAGAAACAAAGTCCTTCTGTGGAACGACTACTAAGAGCAAGGTTAGCCACAGCTTCGTCAAAGTGTTTCAAGCTTGAAACTACCAACCCAGCGACAATCAACACTAAGAAAACGCCCATTACCTGGAAAAACTGGCGGATGTTAATTTTGACACCCCATTTAAATAGCAGCACCCCAATAGCAGATGCCGCTACCAAACCAGCAATAGCGCCCAATGCTGGCATTAATCCCTGTTGAAAATTAGCAGCAACGAACAGAACAGTTTCAAAGCCTTCACGGACAACGGCAATTAAAATTAAAGTAAAAACACCCCAGCCAGCATTTGAGTTTTGTGTCAGCGCTTCTGTTACTGCTCCCTCAACCGTAGCTTTCATGAATCTGGCTTGTTTAGTCATCCAGATTAGCATCCAACTCAGCATTGCGATCGCTAATACGCTAAATACACCTTCCAAGGCTGGTTCAACTACCGAGGTGTATTGAGGATTCGCTGCTCCCAGTATTTGAATTACCCAACTGAATAGCACACCTATAAAAGCACTGACAACAATGCCAACGCCGATACCAGCATATACCCAAGAGTTGAGTCGGGATTGTTTAGCTTTTTTTAGCAACGCTAGCACAATACCAACAACAAGGGCCGCTTCTACTCCTTCTCGGAGTGTGATTATAAAAGTAGGTAGAGCAGTACTAAAATTCATTTTTTGTCCTTTGTCTTTTGTCTTTTGTCATTAGTCAGTTGTCCTTTGTCATTTGAATTTGTTTTTAACTAATGACCAATGACCAATGACTAATGACTAATGACTAATGACTATTAGCTAAAATCGCGTAGCATCTTTTTCAGTTCGAGATTATGCATCTCTTCTTGTCCAATCATGCCGCGAGCGAATTCTTCCAGATAAATACTAGCATTGGTGACAGTTTCGAGCAGATTTTTATACAGATCCAATGCCTTTTTTTCGTGAGATAAGCTTTCTTCCAAGATATCCTTGACTTTATGCTGGTAAGTTTCTTCCATTGGGGCAATTTTCAGGGAGGGATGCCCATCTAAACCGGTGAGAATTTCTCCTACTTGTTCAGCATGAAGTAAAGACTCGCTTGCCTGTGCTTTGAAAAAAGCCACAATTGGAATACGGTTAGGGCCAGTCACCATCAAAGAATAATGTGTATAACGCACTACTCCTGCTAGTTCAAATTCCATGATGGCGTTCAGCAAGTCGATAGTCTTTTTATAGTCAAGTTCTTGCATCAGTTCTTAGTTCAAGTAACGAATGGAGTGTAATTAGGTAGAAGTTAGGAGTTAGGAGTGAGGAGTTGGAAGTCAAGAGTTAGCAAATCGGGATTCTTAACTCAGGACTCTTAATTCATAACCCCTAACTCTTAACGATTTCATCATTTTAAACTCCTTCGCATCAGCTTTCCATTAAAACAAAGTGTTATCGCTGTGCTTGGGTATTGGATTTGTCAACTACTTTTTGAGAGTTTTCCTCAATGGTTTTCACCAGCTTGGTGACATCACTAGGTGTTTTGACTGCTTTAGCTGGTGGGATGGCGGCGGGCCAAACTTTTATGAGTTCAGCGAAACTAGAATCGATCGCTTTATGCGCTTCGGGATCTGCTTGAGCTACTTGACTAGAAATTCCTTTGTATAAATCATTGGCGTAAACGACAAAACCACGGGAGTCTTGATACTCGATGGGCGCGGTTATTTTACCATTTGCGATCGCAGCGCCATATTCGGAGTTAGCTGAATCTAGCAGTTCGTTAATTACCTGTAGCACAAATCCTGGTTTTGAGCGTTGAGCTTCTGGCAAAGCTGCGATCGCTCCGTCAACTGCTTGCACTGAAGAAGTAAAATTAGTTTTAACTTTGCTATCCTTCGGACTAGATTTTACTAAATCTTGCAAACTCACTAATGTTGTCTTAAATTCTTTGACTTTGCGCTCATTTAATTGGTCTTCTACATCAACATAAATTTCCTCAACTGGATGTCCAATATGAGGTTCTGCTTGTTTTGGCTGATTCTGATCTAGCAGCTCTTGTGCTACCAAAAGATGCCCTTTCATTAAGCCCAATTTACTCATGTAGTCAACATCTTTCGCCTCACCTGTGAGTGCCACTTCTTGAACACCAACCTGGTCTTTAATTTGGTCAAATTGTTCTTGAGTAATTACTTTTTTAGTAACTAAATCTTCTGGGCTGCCATAAGGACGACCTGCCTGGATTTTGTTAGATAAAGCTGGAACACCTAGTTTGGCTTCAAACTTATCTAATTCTGACAAAATAGCAGTGTTAATGTTAATTTTTTCTTTGCTACCATGACCGCTATGACTGTTATTACTGACTGCCTCTGTAGCTGGGGTACTAACAACTGGTGCTGATGGATTTTCTGCGGTTGGTGTACTGCTACAGGAACTCAAGGTAATTATTGCCGCAGTTGCAACAGTTAAGCAGATATAACGAACTTTTATCATTTTTGCTCCTCACACAAATAAAAAGGTATTAATTGAAACATTTCAAACTATTAGTAGAAGCTAGTTTGTTTGACACGTTGTAGTAGACTTTACTTTGACATATAATGACAGTTGTTATCAACTAGTTGAACTAAAATTTTAAGAAATTAATAACAAATTATTTATTTAAGAATTTTTAACAGTATTTTGAGAGTTGCTCTCAGTAAGTACTTCAAATTGACCCATGCAACCGTTTTCTGCGATCGCATCCTGATGCGGATGGAACATATACTTACCTGGGTAGCGAAAAGCAAATTCCAAGATGTGCCTTTCCGCTACACCCATCGTAATCACATCAGTTTTCTCGCTAGGAGTCATACTCATGCCATAGCGATAGACATCAAAGAAGTTGGCATGGAGATGAAAAGTCACTGCTGGATCGTATTCAATGATGTTGAGGACATACAGCCTAATCAACTGATCTTTGTAAATACGAATAGGATTATGCATGTAATAGTGTGGCAGACCATTGAAAGCATAATAATCGTTATGGCTGTCATCATTTACGTCATACCCACCCATCACTAGTACAATCTCATCAGCCGGGGGACGGGGAGTAGGTGGATCGATGATAAACATCCCGTACAGTCCTTTGGCAATGTGACGGGTGACGGGTTCAATATGGCAGTGGTATAAGTGAACGCCATAAGGTTCAGCATCAAATTCATAAATTGTGGCGCTACCATTGCTGATTGGGCGAACACCATCCATTTCCGCCGGATGAACCCCATGAAAATGCAAAGAGTGAGAATGTCCCGCGTTATTGAGAAATAGTATTCGAATGCGATCGCCCTGTTTAGCCCGTAGCGTTGGGCCTGGTATGCGACCATTTAAGTCCCAGATGTTGTAAGACACAGCACTATTGAGCTTTATGATGGAAGTACCAGCTGTTAGTTGAAATTCACGGATAGTCCGCCCATTTTCTTGCTTTACCGTCCCATAATCAAAATCCCTTAACATCTTCATCGGGTTAGTAACATCGTCTGGTACTGACCTATTGAATGGTGGCACTTTGACGATTGACTTGCTTTGTAGATTTAGCATCTGCCAAACTCCAGCTGCACCAGTCACTCCAGCACCTGCTAGGCCCAGCTTCAATAATTGACGGCGGCTCCAAGGCTTTCCGTTACCTAAAGCAAAGTTGTTGGGCATGACATTTAGTTACGGTTAGCACCAAAAAAGAATTGCAAAAGATTTGCAATTGCTTTTAAAGCTTAGAGGAATTAATAATTATTGTCAATAATTTGATAGTGCTTAAAAACTGTTATTTAGGTTGATAAATCTAGATCAAGCTAGAATCAGTCTTTAAAAATTTTAGCCAACCTTGCTTTATTTTAACGGTATTTTTACGTTTAAATTATGTATAAATTATGTTTAGCAAAAACTAACTGTTTTATACCTATTCCTGATATGCTTATTGCTTCAGCAATACCTGTAGTACAAACAATGAGTATAATAGCATCTTGGATATAGACACAAGCAAGCAAATATCGTTAATCAGTAGTGTATTTAATTGGCTTAGAGATAACATCAATTACATTTCAAGGAATTTTGGATGCTTGGTAACATGAGCATTTTTGATTTTTAATTTTAATCTGTTACCTTCGTGTTATCAGCTTTGAAAATGCCGTCATTCAAATCCATGTGTCATTCTTTTGTTATTTGTATGGATTTTATGTGGAGATTTCTACATCCTGATGAGCCGATGTTCAAAGGATAGTATAGTATTCACTAAAGTCGAATTACACAATACATTTGATACACACTTGTCAAATCCAAAGTTGATCGTATATCTTTTTCCAATCAAGTGGCATCATGCCTTTTGATTGATAAATTACCCAAATTAATTATAGGAGGTCAAAAATGACTACTTTTTCTCAGATGTCAGTATTGCAAAAGACCGCAGGTATTACCTTATCCAAACCTGTGCAGGTAACACTTTATATGCTGCTATCTTCTTTAGTTATCTGGACTGTTTTGTTCTCCACCTATCCTGCGGTTCATAACACAGCACACTCAGCGCGTCACCATACATTAGGCGTTGCATGTCACTAAATTATCATAATCCCAAGATTTTTTAGGTGAATGAAAAACTTTGCTAGTTAACATAACAAAGTTACAACGCTAAAATATCGCAGGTTTCGCACGAGTGTTTTTGCTTGGAATAACTTTTAGGTAATGTAGAGATGCTTTTTTTCATCTCCACATTACCTTAACTGTATTTTGGATGGTGTCTGAATTTATGAATAATTCTTTTACTTGGTAATAAAAATATGGAGTAAGTTTCATCCACTGCTATTGAGCTTTAAGTTGTAAAAAGTACAAAAGTTTCACATTTACCGTCAGTTTTTATGAAAAAATATCGACTTTTTGGGGTTATCAGTGCTGTTTGCATTACCTTGTCAATTCTTTATTCCTTTGTAGGGAATTCCCAAACTCCTACATCCAGAGTGCTACTCTCTACCAACCCACCTTTAGAACGTATTCTTCCCTTTGAAGCAGAGGCAGAAAAACCACAATCTCCTGTCACCCTGACGTTACAAGCTGTTGATGCTGCGGGTAAACATTTAGAAAATACCAACATTAGCTTACAAATTCTAACACCACCGCGTAATCCTTGGTTAACAACAGATTTCCCTATTGTTGAGGGAACAAAACTGCTGGAAATAGATGCTACTGCACCTGATGGTAAGCTAGAAATTCAGCAGATGTTACCTATTCGTGGTAACTACCAACTAATAGTGAATGTTTCACCTTTAGTAGCAAATCCTTTTGCTCCATATCAGCAAACTTTAAATCTGAATGTCCACGAAAATCCAATCAAATATAAATATTTTGTAGTTATAGCAGCTATTTTATTAGCACTTGGATTGTTAGGTGGTTGGGTTATCGGCGGACAAGAAGAACTGCAACAAGGAGAAATTGCGCCACAGTCAGTACGCCTTTTATTGAGTGCATTGACAGTAGTAGCTATAGTAACTCTATTAGTTATCAATATTAGTGCAGAAGTTGCAGAAGCTCATGGCAGCGAACACCACCCAAGTAGTACCGAAGTAATTGCACCATCATCTCAGAAATCTCAGGGATTGGAAATTAGCCTTGACGGAGATAAAAACGCAACTGTCGGAAAACTTGCGAATTTAGCACTACAACTGAAAGATACAACAAGTGGACAACCGATCACAGATGTAGCGTTGCAAGTGAAAGCGATCGCCACAGAACATAATTTAACAGTCTTTGACTACAAAGGTATTCCCGACGAACAGGGTAAGTTTACATGGCAAGAACAGTTTTTTGATGGTTCACCCCACAAAATCGAGGTGGAAGCAACTCCTCTACCAGGATCTAACCGTCAATTTGCACCAGTGAAAGTAGCGCAAGAAGTGGAAGTTGAAGCGATCGCACCACCAATTTATATCCGATTAATTGGTTTATTCTACTTTACAGCCTTCGTCGGCATTGGTATGGCGATTGGGTTGCTAATACAGCACCGACGAACACCGCGAGAAATTAGTAATACCAATGCTTAAGTCTTAGGGGCGCAAGGTCTTGCGCCCCTACAAATCTATAAATAATTTGGGATAATTTATTTTTTGCAAGTCCCTAACAGGTTGTTTGAAAAGTGTTTGGCTGTGATTTTAGGTACTAACTGATCCCCCCTAGCCCCCCTTAAAAAGAGGGGAACCGGAATCAAAGTCCCCCTTTTTAAGGGGGATTTAGGGGGATCTAGAACTTTTGTTAACGAGAAGAAAACTTTTCAAACATCCTATAAGACAACGATGCATATTAATAAATTAAAATAGTTGTGGTAAAATCACACTATTTTTTTGTTAATGGGTTATGCAAATCATAAAAAGACAGTGTGCTAAGAAAACCTAAGCTATTGCATATACTTGTCAAGCATTGATTAATTACGAATACTAATATTAGTCTAATTTTTATTATGTTTATATTTTTGCCTCTCCTTGCTTGGATTGCTATTTTTTGGTTAATTAATAAAAATCGTACCGATTGGCGTGAATCGCTGATATTAACATCTACTTACTGGGGAATTTTGATCGCTGTAATCACAGAATTTTTGAGTATTTTTAAATTAATTACTTTTGGCTGGATATTAGCAACTTGGGGATTAATATGTATCATCTTAATTTATATATGCTTTCGGTTAAATTCCCAAAACTCTAAGATTTTAGATACAAAGAATTATTTCCAAGCAAATAAAAATATTCAAATCCCATCATTTGTAAATTTATTGTTATGTGGTGTAGGTTTCGTTGTAGCAATAGTTGGATTAATTGCCATCATCGCACCACCAAATAACTGGGATTCTATGGATTATCACATGAGTCGTGTTGCTCATTGGATACAAAATCATAGCATTGCTCATTATCCAACAAATTATACTCCACAGCTATATCAAAATCCTTGGTCAGAGTTCGTAATTTTGCACTTTCAAATTTTGAGCGGTGGTGACTACTTCGCTAACTTAGTTCAATGGTTTAGCATGATTGGCTGTATTATTGCAGTCTCATTAATTGCTAAAAAACTTGAAGCAGATTTACGAGGTCAAGTTTTCTCTGCTGTTATAACTGCAACAATTCCTATGGGAATTTTGCAAGCTTCAAACACTCAAAATGATTATGTGCTTGCGTTTAGGGTAGTTTGTCTTGCCTACTACTTACTATCGGCTATCGAAGCAAGAAGAAGAGATATTTGGACAAACTCATTTAATATTGGTAGTAGCATAGGACTAGCTATTTTAAGTAAAGGGACTGCTTATTTTTATGTATTTCCCTTTTTGATTTGGTTTGGATTTTACCAGATTAAAAATTTACGCTGGAAAATATGGAAGCCAGCATTAATAGTAGGAAGTATATCTTTATTACTTAATATTAGTCACTATTTACGTAATTATAATTTATTTGGTTCGCCATTGGGTGAACCAGGTGGCTATCGTAATGAAGTACTCGGTATTAATATAGTAATTTCTAATATTTTGAGGAATATTGCTTTGCATATAGGTACACCGATTGGTTTATGGAATGGAATAACAAATAGATTAATTCAAATTATCCATATATTTATCGGTGTCGATGTTAACGATCCTCGAATAACTTTCTCAAAATCATTTTTTGTCCCAGGAGGTTGGTCAACAATTGGGATATCTGGTAATGAAAATAGTGCAGAAAATTTAGTACATCTTGTATTGATAATAATATGTATTAGAATTTTCATATCTAGAAAATATATTCGACAAGAAAGTAATGTTTTAGATTATCTAATTACTACCGCAGCTACATTTTTTCTATTTTGCTACTTTGTAAAATGGCAAGCCTGGAATAGTCGCCTTCATTTGCCTTTTTTTATCTTAATGTCTCCATTCTTAGGTGTTGTTTTATCTAAGCTTAAAAATGAAAAAATAGCAATTGTTATAGTAACGTTTTTACTAATATCATCATTACCTTGGGTATTTTGTAATAGGTATAAACCTATTTTTGATAACAACAATATATTCCAAACTCAGAGAATTGAGCAGTATTTTAGTAATAGACCTTATCTAAAAAATACTTATATAGGAGCAGTTGAGTTTTTAAACTCAAAGAAATGCTCTACTATTGGGCTATCAATGGGAAATGACCCTTGGGAATATCCTTTTTGGGTACTTTGGCAGCAAAAAAATCAAGAAATGGTTAAAATTCAACATATTAATGTAACCAATATTTCGGCAGTTTTAGAAAAAGAAGATTCTTATAAAGATTTTGAACCTTGTGGGATTATTTCGATGGAAACTAAAAAAAGTAAAAACAATAAATATCAAGAGATTAATTTTAAAGGTAAAACTTATCTTCGAGCATGGGATTCTCCAGACCTTGGTATATTTATTAAGTAAAATTTTATTTATTACTGGATCTTCAATTTAAGATTTACTGAGAAAATAATGCTAACGAAAATTTCTGTGGAAAAAATTCTTGAGCGTGCCTTGATGGGGTACGACTTATCTCCCCAAGAGGGAGTGGTATTGCTACAACAAACAGAGCCAGAAGCGATCGCAGCAATTCGTGCTACATCAGATGCACTTCGCCATACCCAAGCAGGCGATACGGTTACATACATAATTAACCGTAATATCAACTTCACTAATATTTGTGAGCAGCACTGTAGTTTTTGTGCATTCCGTCGAGATGATGGTGATGTGGGTGCATACTGGTTAGATTCAGCGCAAATTTTGGAAAAGGCAACAGATGCAGTGCGACGGGGTGCTACAGAAATCTGTATGCAGGGTGGGTTAAATCCACAAGCGCAGATAAATGGTAAATCTTTGCCCTACTATCTCAAGGTAGTGGAAACCATCAAACAGGAATTTCCGCAGATTCATCTCCATGCTTTTTCTCCCCAGGAAGTGGAATTTATCGCCAGACTTGATGGACTTGAATATGCCGATGTAATTATTGCTTTGCGTGATGCTGGTGTTGGCTCAATGCCGGGAACAGCAGCAGAAATCTTAGACGATGAAGTAAGGCGGATATTATGTCCAGAGAAGATTAATACAGCCACTTGGCTAGAAATTGTCAGCACCGCTCATAAATTAGGGTTATATACCACTAGCACCATGTTATCTGGGCATATTGAAACCCACGAGCAGCAAATTGGACATTTAGAAAAATTGCGATCGCTCCAACAAACCGCCATTAATCAGGGATATCCCGCAAAGATCACAGAGTTTATTTTATTACCCTTCGTTGGTCAAGAAGCGCCCAAACCCTTACGTCGCCGTGTTGGACGCGATCAACCAGTTTTAAGCGATGCGCTGCTGCTAGGCGCTGTGGCGCGAATTTACTTGGGTAATTGGATTCCCAACCATCAGCAGAGTTGGGTAAAACTGGGGCTTGCAGGTGCAACTGAAGCCCTAATTTGGGGTTGCAACGATATCGGTGGCACCTTGATGGAGGAGCATATCACCACAATGGCGGGTGCTTTGGGTGGT
Source organism: Nostoc sp. UIC 10630 (assembly GCF_010747425.1). NCBI lineage: Bacteria > Bacillati > Cyanobacteriota > Cyanophyceae > Nostocales > Nostocaceae > Nostoc > Nostoc sp. UIC 10630. The sequence continues at coordinate 47,228 of NZ_JAAGOG010000009.1, read as the reverse complement.
ACATGTATGGAAGTGGAAACTTTAAAAACTGCGATCGCTTCTTTAGGACGACCTTACCAACAACGTGAGACTCTTTATCAAAAAGTTAGGATTTAAGAGTTAGGAGTAGCCTTTTCAAGGTGGATAAAAATTTTAGTTAAAAAATTCCTTTCCAATCTCTTTACTCTGTGTTCTCTGCACCTCTGGGGTTAAATAAATTACTTTTTAACCCCAGAGGTGCAGCGAAAAAAATGATATTAAAGTATGATTCGAAAAATTTCTAACTTCTGGTTACGTCATATACACCCTCGTTTGGCTCCCTTAATTGCGACAATTGGTATTGTTGGACTTACTAGTTGTCTTCTCATCCTTTTTGTTTTAGCACAACTGGCTGAAGAGGTTTTAGAGCGAGATGCTTTTAGATTTGATACTACTTTTCTGTTATGGCTACATCAGTTTGCCAATCCAAATTTAGATAATTTAATGCTGTTTATTACAAATCTTGGTAATCCTACAACAGTAGTCATCGTTGTCGGCGTTAATCTATTATTACTTTGGTGGCGACGTTATCGAGAAGAAGCAAGATTTTTTCTACTTGCTTGCCTGGGAGCATTCATTTTAAATACAGGGCTAAAGTTATTTTTTTCTAAACCTCGCCCGGAACTCTGGCATCAATTAATTTCTGAAAAATCTTTTAGTTTTCCTAGCGGTCATGCACTTGGCTCTATGGTGCTTTATGGTTTTATTGCTCACGAATTGGCAACTCATTATCCTCGTTTTGCCAAGTTAATTTACAGTTTGACAGTTATTTTAATTGCTGCTATTGGTATTAGCCGTTTATATTTAGGAGTCCATTGGCCCACAGACATAATTGCAGGTTATGGAGTTGGCTTTTTGTGGTTAATGATATGTATTACGATGCTGAAATTGCAGAGATTGAGGCAAGGGAAGTCAGTTGATTAAATAGTTTTAATACCAATTCTCTATGAAGATGCACATAACAAGACCCCCCTGTAGTCCCCCCTTGGCAAGCTACTGTGTATACACAAGTCCTAAAATCCTTGCCTGGTAGGATACAAGCCTTAGTAGGCAAGGTTTTGAACCGAGCAAGCTAATTATCAATAGTGTCAGCTTATTGATAGAGGTTTAACGGATAATCTTGGATTTTAAAAAAATTTTCCGTTCTTTTGTGTCTATGTGATTCCCAACTCAACTTGTGTATACACGGTAGCCTTGGTAAGGGGGGACGGCGACAGCCGGGGGGTAAATATATGCAGCTTCACAAAGAAACGGTATAACTTCTCATTTTATAAATCTAACTCGCAAGCTACTATTTTCCATAGACTGAAAACTGTTGCTCTCACTCTAGGTAGTAAGTCCAGAACGAAAGCATTATCTCTTGTGAAGATTTCGTCGAATTGGCGATTGAAATCCCTACTCACCAACTGTCACAGGAATATTGTCAAGAGTCTAAGCGAGAAATCTGCACCCAGTTGGTAATCGAAAAGCTACCACCTCAACAAGTAAATTTAAGTGTGTTGCTGTACTTATACGGCGAAGCAAACTATGCGCGTAGCATCTGGCAGAGAAACCATGACTATGATAATTATCCAATCAGATTTTTTAATCATCTAATTTTTTGCCCAAGATGCTTGTAAATGAAAGCCTTTTAGGGAATAAAATAGCCCTTACCAACTTCCTACTCCCCATTCAATTGATCCCCAAGTTACCAATCCAAGATAGGATGGACGTTGATTTACGTATTCTTTTAATTAATGCATATGAAGCGCTATTGGTCGCGTTTGCTTGCGCTGGTTTTGGTTGTGTCTATCGGCTTAATGGGCTGTTCTGGCAGTCCAGATAGTTTGACTGGGGATTATCGCCAAGATACCTTAGCTGTGGTCAATGTTATGAGACAGGCTCTGAATCTATCACAAGATTCATCAGACAAAACAGCAGTTCAAGCAGAAGCGCGTCAGAAAATTAATGACTTTTCGGCTCGCTATCAGCGAGTTAACTCTGTTTCTGGTCTTGGTTCCTTTACAACCATGCGGACAGCCCTTAATTCCCTGGCTGGACACTACAGTTCTTATCCAAATCGTCCCGTACCCGAAAAACTCAAAAATCGTTTAGAGAAGGAATTACAGCAGGTTGAAGCCGCACTAAAACGTGGCGGTTAACTTTTAGACTAAGCGAAAAAACATCTAATTTGCATAACTAAATTAAATATAACTCTTGTGCGGTAGGCCGAAAAGCCCGCCCAGTTTATGCAATTTAAATGTTAAACAGCTTATTATCTATGCAATGATCAAGAATCAAGAGTCAAAATTTTTGACTCTTGATTACCTTTGAAATTTTTCACTAAAAATTGTCTAAATCCGCAGTCCCAAATTCAACTTACTTTGTATCCATCCAATTTTCACCTACACGCGCCTCTACCAGCAACGGCACGCTCAACTGAACTGCGTTTTCCATCACCGATTTAATTTGCGGTTGTAATTCTTTCCACTCATCAGGGGGAATTTCAAACACTAATTCATCGTGTACTTGCAACAATAAACGCGCCTGATAGTTTTTCAAAACTTCATGCAGTCTTACCATCGCAATTTTGATAATATCAGCGTTAGAACCTTGAATTGGTGCATTAGCCGCCGAGCGTAATAAACCCGCATCATAAGGGCCCAAATTCTTCAATTTACTCAGATCAATATCTTCTGGGTTGCTGCCTTTTAATTTGCGTAAACTGTTATTAGTAAAATCAAAGTAACGACGACGACCGAGAATAGTTTCTACATAACCAAGAGCGATCGCTTCTTTTTTTACTTGCTCCAAATATGCAAAAACTTTAGGATATCGTTCATTAAACCGCTTAATGAACTCGTTGGCAATGTTCTTATCTATCCCAGTTGAGCGCGAAAATCTTAAAGAACCCATTCCATAAATCACGCCAAAATTGATAGTTTTTGCTATCCCTCGTTCTTCTGAGGTTATATTTTCTTTTTCAAAAACTAACCGTGCGGTAACAGTGTGAACATCTTCATTTTGCTGATATGCTTGCACTAATATTGGCTCTTGACTCAAATGAGCCAAAATCCGCAATTCAATTTGTGAGTAATCAGCAGCCACCATTAACCAACCAGCTTCAGGCAAAAACGCCTTCCGAATTTGGCGACTAAAAGCTGTACGAATGGGGATATTTTGCAAATTCGGATTAGAAGAAGATAACCTACCAGTTGATGTTGCTGCTTGATTAAAATCAGTATGCACCCTCTGAGTATCTGGACGCACCAATGCAGGTAAGGCATCAACATAAGTAGACTTTAATTTAGATAGAGTGCGATACTCAATGATCGCCTCAACAAAACCACTTTTATCATCTTCTTGGAGTTTTTCTAGTGTGGCTGCGTCTGTAGAGAAGCCAGTTTGAATTTTACGAGAATGTTTGGTACTTAACCCCAACTTTTCAAACAATATTTGGCTCAATTGCTTAGGAGAACCCAAGTTAAAATTTTCCCCAGCTATTTTAGTTGCTTCTTCTTTTAACCTGGCTAACTCCGTTTCTAAATGCTGCGAAAGTTCTTTTAAATAAGCTGAATTAATGCGGACACCCGTGTATTCCATTTGGGCTAAAACCGCTTCTAGTGGCTGTTCCACTTCCACTAACAGCTTAGACAAAGTTGGAAGTTTATCCAGTTCTTCACGCAATTTCGGCACTAAGCCAAAAGTAGAATAGGCATCCATACCGCAGTAATCTGCAACGGAGGGAACATCTATATCAGCGATGGTTTTGCCTTTAGGAACTAAATCTAAGTAACTTTTTGCTATCAATCCCAAATATCGCTGCCCTAAATCCATCAAATTATGACTTGAATCTGGATTTAGAATGTAACTTGCCAGCATGGGATCAAACACTACTCCTGCCAAATTAATCCCTTGACACTTTAAAACTAGGCGATCAAATTTAGCATTCTGTAAAGCTTTAGGGTAATCAGCGCTTTCAAGAATTGGGCGTAATGCTTCTAGTACTAAATCTTTATGCAAATTTTCTCCAGTTTTATGCCCCAGAGGAATATACGCTACCTCATCTGGTTGCATTCCCCAACAGCAACCAATTCCTACTAACTCAGCATCTCTTGGTTCTAAAGCGGTAGTTTCAGTATCCCAAGCAACGGGAATATTGGGGTTAGTGAATGTTTGCAAAAGTTTCACTAACTCAGTTAGTTTGGCTTCGGTGTTGATGATGCGTGGTGTAATAGGAGAAGTAGATTGTTGTGGAACTGCTGCTGTATCGCTAGCGCTAAAAAACCACAAATCATTATCTTCATCATCTCTCAATTCTGATTTAGGATTAACTACATCTGTTTTGGCTTCTTGCTTTTCTTCAACTTTGCCACCAAAACGTTGTTGAAGGTCGTTAATTTTCCCTAAAAAAGACTTGAATTCTAACTTTTCTAAAATGGGGGATAAAACGCTTGTATCAAATCCTCTTAATTTGCAATCTTCTAAATTAATTTCTATAGGAACATCTAAAACTATGGTTGCCAAATAACGAGACTTATCGGCATCTTCTTTACCACTTGCCAGTTTTTTCTGAGTTGCGCCTTTAATTTCATCTAATGCAGCATAAATATTGTCAAGGGAACCATAGGTATTTAGCAGCTGTACTGCTGTCTTTTCTCCAATTCCTTTAACTCCAGGAATATTATCTGATTTATCTCCACAAAGAGCTTTGAAATCGATAATTTGTGAAGGTAAAACACCCATCTTCTCTTTAACTTGTTCTGCTTCAAATTCCGTAATGCTATTTGTAGAGCGTTTTATGGCATCTGGACTAAAATTCAGAACAGTGATTTCTTTGTCAGAGTCGATCAGTTGAAATAAATCGCGATCGCCAGTTAGAATCTTTACCCTATACCCAGCCGCAGTTACTCGCTGTGCTAAGGTTCCCAAAACATCATCCGCCTCGTAACCAGGGGCAGTGAAAATTGGTAGATTGAAGCCATTTAGCAACTCATGCAGGTTTGCTAAGTCGGGAATGAAGTCTTCTGGCGTTTCTTTGCGATCGGCTTTATAAGTCTCGTCAGCTTCGTGGCGAAAAGTGGCCTCACCCAAATCAAAAGCGATCGCCATTGCTTGAGGCTGTTGTGTTGCCATTACCTCCAGCAAGCACTTCACAAAACCAAAACATATACTCGTAGGAATCCCTGCTTTAGTACGCAGTCCTCCATCTCGCCCTTTGGCGAAAGCAAAGTATGAACGATAAGCCAGCGAGTGTCCATCTACAAGGATGAACGTGGGGCGTGTTGCAGTTACAGAAGTGAAAGTTTCAGACATAGCCCTATTTTAGCCAGAAGCTTTGTCACATAGTTAGCAATTTACGATGCTTGTTCAGCTTGGCTTTGGCGACAATAGCGCACTTTTTGCGTATCAATTGCTCCTGACATATAATTTTAGACAAAGTTATGTCTACGCATTTACAGCTTTAGTACGGAAGCCCAGTAAAACAAACTTTTGACAGGGATACCACCCTAATTAAGTACGTGAGTATCAATATAATAACCAGATAGTAACTAGATTCCCAATTTCTCACCAGAAGTCGGGGATCTATATCCTGAGCGTTTTATGTTTAATAAGGTTGACCTAGCTTACTTCTCAGAAACCAACAAAAACTAGCTTAATATTTCGACATAAAATTACCGCTATAAAAGCCTCTTTAACTTAACAAAACTTTATATATACAAATCAAAAAGTAGATTTTTCGAAGGCACTTGGACATAAAAACTTTACATAAATTTACGTGAATTTATCAATACTACAAGCAAAGTTTCAGAGTTAGAAATAACTTAGTAATCCTGTAATGATTCGTTTTAGAAAAGCATCTTCCATCATGACAACAAAACTATTGAACACTCTAGCTGTTGCTACAACTCTGGTAGGAATTGTTGCGACATCTGGAGCAGCTAATGCAGCTTCTCTCTCTTACACTAGTTCTAGTAATTACGAATTCACAGATATTATTGATACACCTCTAAGCGTCCAACAATTTAACTCATCTCTAGGCACACTCCAAGGTGTAACAATAGAATTTACTGGAGATATACTCGGAAATGCAGGTTTTGAAAATAGAAGTCCAACCCCAAGTCAAACCACAGTAAAACTTGACAGTCAATTTAGCTTACAACTAAATAATCAGTCTTTGTTGGCACTGAATCCACAATATACTTCCAGTTACCAAGTTGCCAAATACGATAACATCACTGATTATAGTGGCACATCTGGAAAGACTCTTTCTAACTTAACTGCCACACAATCTGGTATCCAGACTTTTACTGATACGCAATTCTTGCAGTCTTTCATTGGTAATGGCAACATAGACTTTTTGTTCTCAGCCATAGCCAACTCATTAGTTACAGGATCGGGCAACATAAGATCCTATATTGATACTTATGCCAAAGCAGGTATCAAAGTAACCTATAACTACGATGATGTAAAATCAGTACCTGAACCCTCTGCCACACTTGGAGTTGCTTTAATTGCTGGGCTTTGTCTGTTGTCACAAAGCAAAAAAAGCTGGAACAAAGGGTAAAATTTATAGGCTTTATTGAATAGGTGGTTTTTCTCATATTATCTATCCATCAGGCTTTCTAATTTAAATGAAAAACCCCGATTCTCGAAAAAATCGGGGTTTTTTGTTGTGATTATTATCCAGAATTTTGAATATAAAAAAAACTATAGCAATCTAAAATCATGTGATTCAGCATCCTCATGTTAGAAAAGTTAGGTTGACTAAAGAACCCAATTTTTGCTATTACTGCCCACTGGTCGCTAGAGCCTGTTAACCTCTTACTGGAACTTAAAATCTAGGAAATTATGCAGAAAGCATCTGCCACCCATTTGGCATCCACCGATTATCAGGCTGCTGCAAAAGACATTAAACTACTAGTTTTGGATATAGACGGCACGATCGCAGGACACTCTAACACCATCAGCGCAGGTGTAAAGCAAGCTATTGTTGCAGCGCAAGCACGAGGAATTCCAGTGGCGATCGCTACAGGTAGGATGTACCGTTCAGCCTTGCGTTTTCACCAAGAAATCGGCTCTACATTACCATTAATGGCCTATCAAGGAGCCTGGATTCAAGATCCAATTACTCAAAAAATTCATCGCCATTGGCCTGTTTCCAGGGAAATGGCTCATCAACTACTCGACTATTTTGAACAGCCTGAGTTGCGATCGCTCCTATCTGTCCACTTTTACATCAACGATCAGCTATACGTCCGTGAAATAACCAGAGAAACCCAAATTTATGCAGAACGTTCTGGTATTACTCCGATTCCGGTTGGTGATTTGCGCCAAACTTTAACAAATGAACCGACAAAAATTCTCGCTTTGTCTGATGACATAGATTTAATCGATCAGTTATTGGGGAATTTGCGCCGCCAATATACACCTGCTGAACTTTATCTCACAACATCTGTTGCTAGCTTTTTTGAAGCAACTAACGCCTCTGTGAATAAGGGAAGTGCTGTGCGTTACCTAGCCGAAGAATTACTGGGATTAGAGATAGCCAACGTTATGGCGATTGGTGATAACTTCAATGATGTAGAAATGCTAGAGTCTGTTGGACTTGGTGTAGCTATGGGCAACGCACCCGAAGGAGTCCAAGCGATCGCGCAGTGGGTAGCTCCTAGTGTAGAGGAAGACGGAGCAGCAGTAGCAATTGAAAAGTTCTTGCTGTAATGAGGACACTTTTTCAAGCCTAAACCCTATAAATCAGAAAGGACACCGACGACTGGCCGTGTTTCGTCTCGGTGCCCTAGCTGGTTCGCTCCTCACACACCTGCTAATGTAGCCGAGGTGATGCATTGAGTCAATAGCTATTATAAAAGTTTTTATTTGTGCCTAAGCGACATTACCGATTTATAACTCCAAGGGCGCAAAAACACCCAAGTTTTCCTCTAGTACGTATCTTAATACTGACTGAGTAGCCATAAGTAATCCAAGTCTGGCTTGTGCTAACTCTGGTAATGTAACTTTCACCTCACCCCAAATCCGGCAATTAGACCAGAAGTGTTCAAAAGCTTGACTCAAATTCAGCGCTAATTTTTCCCATTTCACAGAACCGTTAATATCAGGGGACTCTATGTTGTCTACTACTTGTATTAACTCGGCAATTAAACGACGCTCAGCTGGATGATTTAGTCGTAATGTTTCATTACAGTTGAGCCAAGGTAGAGGGTTAGGAGAAATAACATCCCAAAAACCTTGACTAGTATTTGTAACAGGTTGTTTAAGTTTAATCAATCCCTCTCGGTGAGCCAGAAATACCAGCGAACAGCAACGTGCATGGGCGTGCTGAATAGCAAATAGTGAATTGGGGATTGGGGATTGGGCATTGGGGATTGGGCATTGGTTATTCACCTTGCCTCCCCCTGCTCCCTGCTCCCCCTCTTCCCCCAAACTCCCAACTACGAGACTTTGTAACCAAGTCGCTAAGGTCGAGTGAGTCAATTCAAAATGTATCCAGCCAGGAGGAACAATTTGGATGCGAAAAACGCCACCACAAGTCCTTGATAAATCAGATGCGATCGCACTAGCAAGCTCCATAGCTTTTCGATTCTGAGATTTTGACAGTTGCAGAGACACATTTGAGGTATATAAAACTCTATTTTCATCTCTATCTTTATGTAGAGGAATTTTTTTATCTTTTATGCATCCATTCTCTGGGTTATAAGTATCAATGCTTAGTGATTTTCTTAAATAACTGTACAATAACTGCTTGATTGACTTATATTTGCTAACTGGTAATTTATAATGCACGTAATATTATTTAAACAGCCATGTAAGATATATTTGTTACTTTTCTGTCATCTATCTTGCGGTATAAATTGAATTTAGATGAAGAAAAATGAGAAGAGGATAAAATTTGATGAATAATCGATGAATAGTAAGTAAACTTTACTACCATCATTGTACAGTAGGAAGTATAACAAAAGAGTAGAGAGTAATTTTCTTTCTATTCTTTGGATTGGCTGACGCTGTTAGGCGTTAAGCCTGCCTCGTCAACACAAAGACACTCCTTGCACCTTTTGATCACGTCTTTGTCTTCAGCCGAACGCTCTTTGTTACCTATGCAATCTCCATCCTCCTTTTCTGAGGCATCACGGCCTTTTTTAACTTGGCAACGAATTCTTGACTGGGCTCAAGAACACTATCGATGCCGTACCTTTAGCAAAGATGAGCGCATTCCAGCCCGGCCTGGATTGCTATATTTGGTGCAAAGGGGTGCGATCCGCATGGTAGGCACTGCCCAAGTTAGTGCAACAGCTAGTCAGCTAACGTCTCGACGAATCAACAGAACCCCAGAAGAAGCGTTCTTGGGTTTTGTGGGAGCGGGACAGCCATTTGAAATTGTTGCTCAGTCACCATTTACACTCCAGGCTTACGCCCATGTTGACCAAACTGCGGTGCTGTGGATGTACTGGCATGATCTAGACAACTGGCCTCACTTCCGTCGTGAAGTTATGGATGCCTTTAGGTATCAGCACCAGCGTAAGCTGCTGTGGCTGAGTGCCTTGGGACAACGCCGTACAATTGATCGACTCTTAGGATTTCTCACATTGTTAATTGAGGAATATGGAGAGCCAGCAATGAGCGACACCGATCCTGATGTGATTCGCGGCTATTGTCTGCCTTTCCCCCTCACCCATGCCCAAATTGGTAGCGCGATTGGTTCGACCCGTGTCACCGTCACCCGCTTGATGGGTAAGCTGCGTCAACGCGGCTTAATCCTCACCCAAGGGGATAATTTAATTTGTTTGCCAGCAGAATCGATTAATAGAGCTGGTTAAAGCAGAGTTCAGAGCGGCGATTTCCGCCACTCTGCCTGAGTGTAATCCCAGGTGTCAGCGAATTTTGACAAATCCAGCTTGGGTAATCAATTCCTGTCCCTGCTCAGTCAGCAGTAAGTTGGCGTAAGCGACACCTGCTTGCTGCTCAGTCTGACCATTCTGTTTGACCACCACAAACAGATTGCGGGTAATCGGGTATTTTCCTGATTGGAAAGCCTCAATATTCAATTTGTTCCGTTTACCAGGACATTCAGACGGGAGGACAAATGTTTCTTGGTAAGGAGCGATATATTGCCCTTGTGTTCGCCCCAACGGTAAGGGTTTGATTGAACATTGAGGAATCACCTCTGGGGCAGAAGCGTAGTAGATACCACCAGAACTACCAGCCAATTTTTGCAAGGCTTGGGTGGTTGTGGAGACAAATTCCACATTGGGGCTAAAAGCTTGACCACCCAAGATGTCTTGGACAAAAAGTTCTACAGTACCGCCATCAGCAATGCGGCGAGAATAGGGCTTAATCGGGATATTGGGGCCACCCACCTGGCTCCAATTATTGATTTTGCCTGTGTAAATTGACTTTAATTGGTCTACAGTCAGTCCTGGGATTTTGAGGTTGGGGTTAACTGCGACTGCTAAACCATCAATAGCTACAGGAATTTGTTTCAAACTGAATCCACGCTGCTGGGCGCGGCTTAATTCCTGATCGAGAACTGGTCGGGAAGACTGGGCAAAGGCTAGTTGACCGTCTATCAGTGACTGGATGCCAGTACCAGTACCAGGAGATGCATTACTGGGTTCTACATAACGCAGCCGAAACTCTGGTCGCGCCGCTTGAATTGGTGAATCAACTACCAAGCGAATCGGTGCCCAAGATGTACTGCCTCCGTAATTAAATAATCCTGTAGGAACATCCTTTACTGAAGTGAAAGTATTGCCACTAGGTTGTTCTGAGCCAGTTTGGGGCGTTTTGGTGCTACCAGAATTAATTGTATTTAGATTGACACTAGACTTTCTAGTAAACCACCAAAAACCGCCAGCTATTAACCCGGCTGTGATTAGGATGGATAAAACAAGAATAGTTGTTTCATTTTTTTGAGACATAGTAAATTACCCACACGTCCATTCAATATAAGTGCTTAACTTAATAGGTGCTTGCTACTTGCGATTGTATTGGCAGGACGGGTGTTTTGTTAGTGAATTATGACAAATCCTAACTTCTGAATTACTTACGGTTTTAGATATAGTAAATTTCCTTTGAATTATTTGTTACTTTTCTATAAGGCATAAATTGTTAGTTGGCGTTAATATTTTTCCCTATAAAGCTCAATTTCTCATCTTGAGAGCTTTTTTAGGTTAACTATTGGTTAATTTTTAATTTTTTATTGCTGATTAACGCACTGGTTCAAAGTCATAACCAGTGCGAGAGCGAGAACCAGGAACGATTTTTACAAGTTGGACTGGCGCATTGCGATCGCCTGATGCTAAAAACCGAATTGTACCAGAAGCGCCGGTGGCAGAGAAGTCAGAGGAAAAGAGTGCTTGTTGGACTCCAGAACGTGTGGGATTGCGTTTTAATGCCGTAATCAAAGCCACTGTAGCATCATAGCTGAGAGCGCTTCGCCAACTCACATCACCACCCCATAGCTGCCGAGATTTCTGGGGGAAATCTGATTTAGGATCGCCGTCAATATGCCAGGGAACCGCCACTACCATCCCCACAGCTTGTTCTCTACCAATCTCTAAAGTTTTGGCGGTATAAACATCATCTCCTGCCAGCAGAGTTAACCGTTTCTGATTAATATGAATTACTTGCAGCGCTTTATCGAGAGTTGCTGTATTAGCAGCTAACATCAACACTTCTGCACCTTGTTTAGTTGCTTCTTCTATACTTTTAGCTGCACTAAAATCTGCCTTGGATAAGTCAAATTCGCTGGATATCTGTCCACCTTCTAAAGAAACAGATGAAACAAATTCAGACTTTAAGGACTGGCTATAGTTGCTTTGTGAATTAAAGAAAACCACTGCATTTTTTTTCTGCAAAGTTCTCACCATATAGTTGGCTAAACTTCTCGCAGCCATAAAATCACTGGGAACCGTGCGAAAAACGTAGCGGCTAAAGTTAGAAATTTTGACAGATGTACTGGTAGGGGAAATAGCTACAAGTTGTCCAGAAGTATAAATAGTACCTGCGGCTAAAGTAGAATCGCTAGTGATGGGCCCAACTACACCTAATACTTCTGAATTGCTGACTAGGCTAGAAGCGATTTGCTTTGCTATTTCTGGATTGTCGTCGTCGTTAGCTATACCTACCCTCAACAGTACTCCTTTAGCTCCCCCAGAGGTATTAATTTCATTTTGGGCTTGAGCGATGCCACGTAAAATTTCTAAAGACGCATTGGGGTCAGTGCCTATTGCTACGGAAGCCACAATGGTGTAACTCTTGGAAGAGCCAATGCGGGCGTTATTAAGAAAGATCAGTGCTTCTGGATCGTTACGGTTGAGTTTTAGGGAATCTGTGAAATTAGCGATCGCTTTATCATAACTTTTAGCAGCGATCGCCTGGACTCCTTCTTTTTTTGCAGCAGAAACCGCACCTGGAGTCAAAGTTTTGTCCCCAAAACTAATCCGATCTTTTAGGGATGGATTTTTGCCTGCTTCTGAACCTGGAATGATGGTATTACTTATTTTGACTCCAGAGCCATTAGTAAACCACCACACACCTCCGCCAACTATTCCAACTGTCAGCAACAGAGCCAAAGCTAAAACTGCGGTTTCATTCTTTTGTGACATGAACAAATTTTAATAAAATAAAAATGTTTATTATTTGGCTAAATCTAACTCATTTGATCATTTAATTCTGACAAATCCAGCCTTTTCGATCAGGCCTTGACTCTGAGGTGTCAGCAGCCAATTTGCATAAGCTTCGCCAGCTTGCTGATCTGCTTGACCATTCTGTTTAATAATTACAAATAAATTGCGGGTAATTGCATAATCTCCACTACGAAATGCCTGACTATTCAATTGATTACGTTTACTGGGACATTGAGATGGAGGTACAAACGGTTGTTGGTAAGGAGGCACTAATTGACTGCTTGTGCGTCCCAGTGGTATGGATTTAATAATACACTGAGGTACAACCTCTGGGGCAGAAGCATAGTAAATTCCCCCAGGAAGTGTTTCGTTTTTCTGAGACATTATGTGACTATTAGCACCAAAAGCTTTTTAAAGGATGAGAGATAATAATTTATAAATAAGCCGAAATATGGCTGTAAGTGAAATGGCTACCAATGCTGCTGCAACTGATAAAATGACCACTGCCTGAATGCCAAGACCCCCTTGTAAAAAGGGAATAAAAAAAATAATCGCAAAAGTAATTGTCGGAATAATTAATAAATCGAACTTTTCAATCCAGCGTCTGGTTTGGGCAAATACCAGTATTCCCAAAATTACACATACAACGCTTAAAGTAACTATTGGTGATTGTACTAGACTGAAGAGGGCGATCGCTATCAATGCCCCCTCAAATCCACTAAATGCCGCTCCACCCAACAATTCCACTGTAGAAAACGCTGGTTGAGTTGGTGAAGGCTGGGAGACGACGGGATTAAAACTTTTAGGTGATTGTGGTGGAAGTGTTACAGAAGGCGAATTAAGCTGTGTAGCGGCTAGAGGCTGTGAGTAAAGTGTATTTAGAACTTCCTGCGCCGATTGAAAGCGCTGATTAGCAGCAGGTAACAGCATCTTATCTAAAATGTCAGCAAGGCGAGGATTGACATTTACTTGCTCCCGCCATTTCCACTGGTTGCTATAGGCATCAAATAGTTGAATTGCTTCTTGATTTGTTAATAAGGTAATAATAGTTACAGCTAAAGCGTATAAGTCTGTACATGGGAATACTTGCCCCCCAGCCATCTGTTCAGGTGGTGCAAATCCCATAGAATAAATTCCTGTGGAAGAAGCAGCTCCTAGTGCAACATTTGTTACTTGCTTAACTGCGCCAAAATCTAAGAGGAAAAGTTTCCCATCACGACGGCGCATGATGTTAGAAGGTTTAATATCTCTGTGGATAATGCCTCGATCATGGACAAACTTTAGCACCTTCAGGATTTCTTGCAGCACCTCTAAGACTTGGTGTTCAGAAAATTTACCCTGTTGAACTAATTCTTCTTCTAAATTTTGCCCATCAATATATTCTTGTGCTAAGTAAAAAAATTGGTCTTCCTGTCCTGATTGCGAACTATTAACTATCACTGGGAAGAAGGCAAACAGGTCAGGAATTTGTTCGTGATCGTTACCAAGTTGTGCTAGAACGTCTGCCTCTCTCTCAAACATTATCTGTGCTTGTTGCAGTTGAGTTGAGGTTAAATTACCCACTGGTTGAAACTGCTTAACCACGCATTGACGCATTCCTGGGATGCGGCGATCGCGTGCCAAAAATGCTGCTCCAAATCCACCCCTTCCCAGCAACTTCGTGGGTACATATCGACCATCTAACAGCAGTGGCATACCACACGTAGTACAGTATTTTTGCTGCGTTGTTTTCAGGGTTGTAATATCATCTAAATCAGCAAAATAGTTTTGTGGGCGTGGACAACGTGGACGAGTACAGTAAACTTCCATTTTCGTGATTAGTCATTAGTCATTGGTCATTTACAAAAAACAAAGGACTAATAACCTTAACTAATTTTAGATTTTAGATTTTAGATTTTGGAGTTAAGGAAAAATTTCCCATCCAAAATCTAAAATGTTGGCTTTATACCCTTGAATTAATTCGTGGAGATGAATCAAATAATTTCATGATCTCAAGCTCCACTTTTCCTATGGGGTCAATCCAAAATCTTAAATTTAAAATCCAAAATTGTGTTACCAGATTTTAGTCTTCGCCAGAGGAGGCGGGTATTGCTATATCCAATGTAGTTACCACGATGTTTTTTTGTGTAAATTTTAACACATCTTGACTCCATCCAGGGTTAGCAAACTGGGGCAAAATTTCTTGACTAAAGGCTTCTGCGGCCTTGGATCTATAGCGATTGGGATTAAAAATCAACCATAGCGTCCGTTTGACGACTACCCCTTCAATAGGGGTACGGTGCAGAACACCCATTTGTAACTCTTTAGCGATCGCACTTGTTGAAACAAAAGCAGCCCCTAAACCAGATTGCACAGCATTCTTAATTGCTTCAATGGAATTTAGTTCCATTTCAACCTTAAAACGTCTGGTATCAATTTCACAACGTCCTAGCACTTGATCGATGACTTTGCGGATGGTCGATTGGGAATCTAGGGCAATGAATTGTAATTTATATAGGTCTTCTTTTTGGATTGTTTCAAGTTTGGCAAAGGGGTGAAAGACAGGTAAAATCAACGCTAGTTCATCTTCTGCGTAAGAAAGAACTTCCAAAGATTCTGACAGTTCACCAGGAATTTCACCGCCGATTATTGCCAGATCAACTTGTCCGTTAGCGACACTCCAAGCAGTCCGCCGGGTAGAGTGGACGTGTAATTGCACTGCCACATCTGGATATTTTTGTCGGAACATTCCGATCATTCTAGGCAAAAGATAAGTGCCGGTGGTTTGAGAAGCACCGACAATTAACGTACCGCCTTGGAGATTTTGTAAATCCTCAATGGCGCGGCAGGTTTCTTGACACAGACTGAGGATTTTTTCACCGTAATTTAGGAGTAGATGTCCTGCTTCAGTTAATTGGGCACGTCGTCCTCCACGGTCGAATAAAGGGACATCTAGCTGCCGTTCAAGATTTTGGACTTGTAAGCTGACGGCAGGCTGGGAGACATAAAGACTATCGGCGGCACGCTTGAAGCTTCCTTCTTGTGCGATCGCTTTTAAAATCCGTAACTGATCTAAAGTGAAAGGAAGGTCAGACATAAGGCTCAACCCACAAACATTGAAAGGAGCGGATGCACACAACAAATAAACTTTGGCAGCAATCAGCCGCGTCTGATTTGTTGCATATTAAACTTGAAGACTTGACTCGAAAAGGACAGTAGCACAACATCTTGACTAAAGTCTCCTTTGGAATACTTTGTGGTATTGGTTGTACTGAATTCAATTTTCTTTAAATTACTTCACCCGTTTATATGCTGCTGATTTCTTGGTTGACACCCAGTCATTTTGTCATACTGGGGTTACAAATAGTTTTTGCGATCGCTCACAGTGGAGGCGCTGCTTTGCGTCCTTGGGCAGAAAAATATATTGGCCCAAGGCTTTATCGCATTTTCTTTGCATTAGTCAGCCTACCGTTGGCTGTGATATTAATTATTTACTTTTTTGGGCACCGCTATGATGGTTTGCAACTTTGGCAGGTACAAGGAGTGCCAGGAGTACGAGAATTTGTTTGGCTGCTGTCAGCAATCTCGTTTTTGTTTTTATATCCTGCTACCTTCAATCTACTAGAAATTGCTGCCATTCAAAAGCCCCAAGTTCATCTCTACGAAACAGGAATTATTCGAATTACCCGTCATCCCCAGATGGTGGGACAAATAATCTGGTGTGTTGCCCATACTCTCTGGCTAGGTACTACCTTTACCCTTGTGACTTCCATTGGATTAGTGTTGCATCACTTGTTTGGGGTTTGGCATGGGGATCGCCGTCTAAGCGATCGCTATGGGGAAGCCTTTGAAATTGCCAAACAACGGACTTCAATTATTCCCTTTAAAGCAATTATTGACGGCCGTCAATCTATCTTATGGCAGGAATTTCTCCGCCCTTCCTATTTGGGAGTTGCCATTTTTATCGCTTTGCTTTGGTGGTCGCACCCTCTGTTGATGGAAGCAACTGGTAGAATAAAATGGGAGATTTAAGCGATCCCCAATGTCAGCAGAAAATCCCAAATAGATTGGAATTTCCGCTTATCAATTGCTCCGAATCAATGTAGGATAAATTCAAACATCTATCAGTGGGGGTGCGTTTAGTCGGCTTAAGATTTTATATTGGTAGTTGAAGACCCGTTGTCTTTCCTTGGGAGTCAGTAGCAGATTCAGTCAAATCCCAGGCGGACAAAGCAATCAGGAGTCTAACATCCGAAAAAGCCACAGTGAGAGTCGCAGTGGCTTTTTACGTCAGAGACACATTAACATGCTGAATTTTTGCCCAATTATTCTGTGTCCTGAGATTTGGTTCCTGAAAGTATCTATCGGCAGTTACTGACTTACCAATCCTTCACTTCAGTACTGATAGGTAGTTTGATATAAAAACCTTATAATCCAAGAGGCGTCATGGTGTTGTCGGTTAGTGAACGGACATTTACTCAAGAAGTTTTAGAATCACCTATTCCTGTTTTAGTTAACTTTGAAGCACCTTGGTGTGGCTTGTGTCGGATTATCCACCCACTGTTGTTGCAATTTCAAGCCCAATGTGGGGACGAAATTAAATTAGTTGGGGTTAACGCCGATCAAAATTTTAAATTGTCTACTACTTATAGGCTAAAGTCACTGCCAACTTTACTACTGATTCAAAATGGCACTGTTCGCCATCGCTTAGAAGGCTTTCGCGGCAGAGAAGATTTACGTCTAGCTTTAGAAGACATTAAAGCCAGCTACAGCAATTACGCGAAAATCTACAAGAGTCCAAAAACAGTGGACTTAGAGTGTCGATCAGCTTGATGAATATTGGGAATAGGGCATGGGGCATGGGGCATGGGGCATTGGACAAATGACTAATGACCAATGACTAATGACTAATGACTAATGACCAAATCTAAAACCATGCTTAACACCCCACCCAATCAGTCTTGGGTGGGTTATTTTATCCTAAAGGGTGTGTGTCACAATTATTAACAGTTTCGACACGCTAAATCAAGAATTCTAAAAGTAGGCGTCAGTGATGGAAGTAATCTATCAGTATGCCTGGCTGATTCCGGTGTTCCCTCTTTTTGGGGCAATGCTGGTCGGTCTAGGGTTAATCTCGTTGAATCAGGTGACAAACCGCCTACGGCAGCTTAACGCTGTGGTGATTATCTTCATGATGGCAGCAGCTATGGGGCTGTCGTTTGCCTTGTTATGGAGTCAAATTCAAGGACACCCGCCCTATCTCCGCACCTTTGAGTGGGCGGCAGCAGGTAATTTTCACCTGAGCATGGGCTACACTATTGACCACCTGACAGCCCTAATGCTGGTGATTGTAACAACGGTAGCCTGTTTAGTCATGGTTTACACCGATGGCTATATGGCTCACGATCCCGGCTACGTGAGGTTTTACGCCTATCTCAGTTTGTTTGGCTCCTCAATGTTAGGTCTGGTGGTCAGCCCCAACCTAGTACAGATTTATATATTCTGGGAACTTGTGGGGATGTGTTCCTACTTGCTGGTCGGCTTTTGGTACGATCGCAAGTCAGCAGCCGATGCCGCTCAAAAAGCGTTTGTTACCAACCGCGTCGGCGACTTTGGTTTGTTACTCGGCATTTTGGGGTTGTTCTGGGCAACAGGAAGCTTTGATTTTAATATCATGGGCGATCGCCTCGCTCAGCTCGTGCAATCAGGTTCTATCAGCAATTTTCTCGCTGTCCTGTTGGCGATTTTAGTTTTCTTAGGCCCAGTTGCAAAATCAGCCCAATTTCCCCTCCATGTCTGGCTACCAGATGCGATGGAAGGCCCCACCCCCATTTCTGCCTTGATTCACGCGGCAACAATGGTGGCGGCTGGTGTTTTCCTGATTGCCCGGATGTACCCAGTATTTGAAGACGTTCCAGCCGCAATGAATGTCATTGCCTTTACTGGGGCGTTTACGGCGTTTTTGGGGGCAACCATTGCCATTACCCAAAACGACATCAAAAAAGGCTTGGCTTACTCCACCATTTCCCAACTTGGTTATATGGTGATGGCAATGGGAATAGGTTCCTACAGTGCTGGACTATTCCACCTGATGACCCACGCCTATTTCAAGGCGATGCTGTTCTTGGGTTCAGGTTCTGTAATTCACGGTATGGAAGGTGTCGTCGGTCACGACCCGGCCTTAGCGCAAGATATGCGGCTGATGGGTGGACTGCGAAAATATATGCCCGTCACCTCAATTACCTTTTTGATTGGTTGCTTGGCAATTTCTGGTATTCCGCCTTTTGCTGGTTTCTGGTCAAAAGATGAAATTCTAGGGAAGGCTTTTGAGGCTAACCCATTTCTTTGGATGATTGGCTGGCTAACTGCCGGGATTACAGCTTTCTATATGTTTAGAATGTATTTCATGACATTTGAAGGCAAATTCCGGGGTACTGACGAGAAAATCAAGGAAAAACTCAAGAAAGCTGCGGCGACAATTGTCCTGGAATTAGAGTCAGAAGAACCAGTCCCGAATTTTGGGCCTGGGGCGATGAAGAAAGGAGAATTGGCAGCAACTAGTCAGCATCATGACTCCCATGACTCCCACGGGCATCACAGCGACTCCCCCCACGAATCGCCGTGGACGATGACGCTGCCGTTGGCACTGTTGGCTGTGCCTTCGATTTTGATTGGTTTGGTGGGAACTCCCTACGCCAATTATTTTGAAGAGTTTATCTTTCCTCCTAGTGAAACTCTCTCCGAAGTTATAGAAAAGGCTTCCGAGTTTAATCCGACGGAATTCTACATCATGGCGGGTGCCTCAGTCGGAATTTCTTTGATTGCGATTACCCTGGCTTCGCTGATGTATTTGCGCCGTAAAATTGACCCGGCTGCGATCGCTGCTAAAATCCAACCACTTTACGAGTTATCGCTCAACAAGTGGTACTTTGATGACATTTACCATCGGGTTTTTGTCCTCGGCTTGCGTCGCGTAGCTAGACAAGTTATGGAAGTTGACTTCCGCGTTGTAGATGGTGCTGTTAACCTCACAGGCTTTTTTACTCTTGTTAGCGGTGAAGGTCTGAAGTACCTAGAAAACGGTCGCGCTCAATTCTATGCCTTGATTGTGTTTGGGGCGGTTTTGGGTTTAGTGATTGTCTTTGGTGTTACCTGATTTTCATTGGGGTGGGCGATCGTCCACCCCTAAGTTTTTTAAGAGTTTTAAGAGTCTAATTTAGACTCCTTTTTTTTTGGCTGATAGTTTAGTAATTTAATATACAGTCTCCTAGATTACTCAAAAACCTCCTAGTTCAGAAAAAGGTAGCGAATAGGCAAATGATTTTCTCGTCTGTCTCAGAGGTTATGTTAGACCGGAGACTTTGATTATATAGATATCAACGCCAAGAGTAAAACACTACGATTTCGATTATAAAACTCACAAGCTTTCCCAATTCGCTTGAACTGGTTTGCACTGTCGTTTCCATGTCACCAGTACTCAATATCTGTGCAACAGGCTTTCCCGTATTGCGCTGCCAAACTTCTCCCCACTGACCATCATTACAATCAGCCTCACCTTCATTGACAACCATTCGTAATTTCATTGTCGATTTATCTGAAGTAATAATATCAAAATCTACCCAGTAATACTGTCCAATATTATCGAAATACTTTGATGGATGCTCTCTATAAAGCCTAGTAGAATCTTTAGCATTTTCTCTATGATGATCGGGTATGTTTGGACATTCTAAGTATTTTGCCGTACTACATTTTCCTAGAATTGAAACTGACCGAATTGAAAAGAGCATTTCATCGAATCTATCTGTCCAGCTGTGTGCCTCTCTTAGTTCGGCGAGCGATTCTCCCTCTAGTGGATGTTTATTTTTAACAGGCGACAACTTATTAATGCAAGTAGGCCATTTAACTTGCCTATCTTCTTTACTATACAGAATCCACTTCTTCGTCATAGCAATTGCTTAAGCTCACTCAAAATCCATGATATCTGAAAGTATCGAAGAAGAGCTAAAGATTCATTGACAAACTGTAAAAGTTTTATAAAAAGCAGAGTTAGCTGTTAATAATGGAGCAGAATTGGAGATTATTAGATATGCAGTTTAGTGTTCTTATTTGTGTTTCTGCTTTAGCGATGGGTTATTCAGATTATGGAATTTTATTATAATTGGTAAATAAAATAGCGATCGTGTTATGAAAAAAAGCTTTCATAATCGTCATGGCTACCTATCCAGAACCATGTAACTGTATCACCCTCCAAAACCCCAATTGCTCGATAATTGCGAGTTATTCTGACAGACCAAATATTCTCCTCGTTATTTATACATTTGAAATGCAAAGACGGATGAAAAGAATTTTCTCTCCATAACTGATAAGCTTTTTTCGCACTCTGTCTAACTTGCATTTCAAGAGACTGATATTTATCCCAAAAAGAAGGAAGAGTTGCAGACTTCACAAATTTTCATAGTTCATAGGTTTTGCAAGTCCTTCTGCAATCTCTCTTTTAGCAGATTGGGCAGATGCAATCAGTTGTTGTTGAGTTTTCTTAAATGATTTATTCCATTTCAATTCATCTTGCAAATCTTCCAGGTACTCTAGAAGATGTTCCACAACTCTTTCTTGTACATCTTCAGATAAAGATTCCATCATCTTAACTACAGTAGCGATCGCTGGAGATGACATAATCGAATTTCCCTTATCAACTTTCCCTGTCTATTTTACTAAAAAAAACTCAATCAAATCGCTTACTGTAGTCCCAAAGCTCTGAAACTGGAAAGGTTTGTCCTAGTGCTGCTTGTCGCACGGACTCTTGCAAATCGGCTAATATTTGTGCTTTTGGCTCTTGTTCATCAATCCAAGCTAAACCACTGACGTTATCAGAATTTATGGAACTTATAAGCTGTTGCCAAAGTTCTACAGGGACGAGTACATCAGTTGTTTCTCCATTTACGTTGGTGACATAACGAATCTGACTTTCAATTTGTGCGATTATCATAGTGTTATTTCTCCTGTGATGCTTTTTTGTACCGAATCAACACTAAACAGCATCTTGTATTTTTAGAGATGCGGTAGGCTACGCGTAGACATGGAGCGGCTTGTCGTAGACATCGCACCGCTAAAATTCTAGTTTACCAACTTTTTTAGGGTAAATTGTTGACCTGACCGGGAGTATCACAACCTACATTCCGCACGCCCAAAGGTCAAAAGAGACTCCCAACAGAAGAAACGAGGGATTGCCAATTTAATTAAATCAACCTAACGAGGAAGACGAAATCCCTAAAAAGCTGTTACTTAATAACTAGTGACTTTTTGCCAAACATGATTTTGATAGCAGACGAATTGTGATGAATATAGCTAATTTTCCGTGGCTGACGACGATTATTCTGTTTCCGATAGCCGCGTCGCTACTTCTTCCCGTCATTCCTGATAAAGAAGGCAAAACAGTGCGCTGGTACTCCCTTATCGTGGGGCTGATAGATTTTGCACTAATTGTTTATGCTTTTTATACTGGGTATGATTTCTCCAATCCAGATTTGCAGTTGGTGGAAAGTTACCCCTGGGTACCACAAATCGGTTTGAATTGGTCAGTAGGGGCAGATGGCTTATCCATGCCCCTAATTATTTTGACTGGATTCATTACCACGCTGGCGATTTTAGCAGCTTGGCCTGTCACCTTCAAGCCCAAGCTATTTTACTTCTTGATTTTGGCGATGTATGGCGGTCAGATTGCCGTGTTCGCCGTCCAGGATATGCTGTTATTTTTCCTGGTGTGGGAACTGGAACTAGTACCGATATACTTCCTGCTGTCGATTTGGGGAGGTAAAAGGCGGCAATATGCAGCGACCAAATTCATTTTATACACTGCTGGCGGTTCGCTATTTATTTTGCTGTCTGCCCTGACAATGGGATTTTACGGCGATACGGTGACGTTCGACATGAGAGCGATCGCCTTAAAAGATTTCGCCCTGAATTTCCAACTAGCTCTCTATGCTGGCTTCCTAATTGCCTACGCCGTCAAGTTGCCGATTATTCCTTTGCACACCTGGCTACCTGATGCCCACGGTGAAGCGACAGCACCTGTACACATGTTATTAGCAGGTATTCTCTTGAAAATGGGCGGTTACGCCTTAATTCGGATGAATGCCCAAATGCTCCCCGATGCCCACGCTTATTTTGCACCAGTGTTAGTGGTTTTAGGGGTAGTTAATATCATCTACGCTGCCTTGACATCCTTTGCCCAGCGCAACCTAAAGCGAAAAATTGCCTACTCTTCAATTTCTCACATGGGCTTTGTGATGATTGGTATCGCCTCCTTCACTGATTTAGGATTGAGTGGGGCGGTGTTACAAATGGTTTCCCACGGGTTAATTGGGGCGAGTTTGTTCTTCCTGGTTGGCGCAACTTACGATCGCACCCACACCCTGATGTTGGATGAAATGGGCGGTGTTGCGAAGAGAATGCCGAAAATTTTCGCTATGTTCACCACCTGTTCGATGGCTTCTTTGGCATTGCCAGGGATGAGCGGTTTCGTAGCAGAATTGATGGTGTTTGTAGGCTTTGCTACTAGCGATGCTTATAGCTCTACCTTCAAAGTCATTGTAGTGTTCTTGATGGCAGTTGGAGTGATTTTAACTCCGATTTATCTGTTGTCGATGTTGCGAGAAATTTTCTATGGAGAAGAGAACAAGGAATTAGTTTCTCACCAAGCTTTGATAGATGCCGAACCCCGTGAAGTCTTTATCATTGCCTGTTTGTTAATTCCAATTATTGGTATTGGTTTCTATCCAAAATTGCTGACTCAGATGTATGACGCGACAACTGTACAATTGACAGCAAGATTGCGTGATTCCGTACCGACATTAGCACAGCAAAAAGACGAAACCCTAAAAGTTTCTTTGAGTGCGCCCCAAATTGGTAATTAAGTAGCGATCGCTAGTTTAGTTTTAATATTGATTGCTTTAAGGGCAGGTTTTATACTTGCCCTTTTTGTTACTTATTCGTAACTTTTTATGGGGCACGCTATTTTCTAACTCCTGGAAGCGATTTTCATAATCCAAAAGTTTAATACTGCCAAACTCAAAGTTTAAGCGAGTATTGGGATAATTGTAACTGTAATTGCTTGGGGAAAATAAGCTTCTATGATTTCTTTCCAAGGGCTATCAAAATCAGCACGGTCGTTAACATTAGTCATGTTATTTGCCCAGAGTGGCATCAAATTTTAGATAGAGTAGCAGTACTTGTATTAGCTAGTGTACTACTTTGAGAAATCGGAATCTCAACCCAAAATTCTGCTCCCTGTCCTGGTTCTGAAATACACCAGATAGCTCCATTGTGTTTTTCTGCGACAATCTGAGCGCTAATTGCCAATCCTAATCCTGTGCCTTTACCTGCGGGTTTTGTGGTAAAGAAAGGGTCAAATAATCGTTGCTTAACTGCTGGGTTTATGCCAGCACCATTATCTGCAATTTGTATAGTTATGCGATCTGGGTTGCGTAACTGAGTACGAATTACAATTTGGCTGGGGTTAGCTTCTATGTCTTCAAGAGTTCGCTGACTGTTATAACTATCTAGGGCATCAATGGCATTACTGATGAGATTCATAAATACCTGATTGAGTTGTCCAGCATAGCAATCTACTAAAGGGATATCACCATATTCTTTTATTATCTCAATTCCGGTATTTACAGACGTTTGTTTGAGGCGATTTTGTAAAATCAGTAGTGTGCTATCAATACCTTCGTGAATGTTGACAGGCTTCATATCCGCTTCGTCAAGTCGAGAAAAATTCCGCAAGGATAGAACTATTTCACGAATGCGGTTAGCTCCCATTTTCATTGAACTTAGGATTTTAGGTAGATCCTCAGCCATAAAGTCAAGATCGATCGCTTCTATATAAGCTTGTACTTCATGTGTTGGATTAGCATTGGACTTTTGATAAAGTTCTACCAGTTCCAATAAGCCCAGCGTATATTCATTTACATGGGTCAGATTACCGTAGATAAAGTTAACTGGGTTATTGATTTCGTGAGCTACCCCAGCCACTAATTGACCTAAACTCGACATTTTTTCAGTTTGAATTAGTTGAGCTTGGGTCTGTTTGAGATTGTGCAGTACTTGGTTGAGTTGTTCTGCTTGAGTAGTTGCAGCAGCAGTCGCAGCGCGGCTTTGATTATACAATTGCGCCTGGTCAATGGCGATCGCTAACTGGTCAGCTACGCCTCGAATCAGTTCCACCTCTTCATCACTCCAAGAACGCAGCGCCCTACTATGTTCGCAGACAATCACACCCAAGCGACCCGACTGAGTTTGAACCGAAACTATTAGTAGAGACTTAAAGCCCAATGTCACCAGTAAATTCCGATTTTTGAAATCAAGCCAGGGATCTGTTGCAATGTCATCAAAGCAAAGCAAATTTCCTTGCAGAATAGCCTCACTTAGTGCTTCCACATTTTGGATAGGAGAACAGCCTAAAGGTTCTAGCAAGTCGGGAGCGCAAGCTTGTTGACTGAGTTCAAAACTAGTAGATTCATCTTCTTGATGACACCAAAAAAACTGGCATCGATCAATCTGTAGCAGTTCCCGAACTTCAACTACTACTGTACTCAAAATCGTATTTAGATCCAACGAGTTGCGAATCTGACTAGATAAACGAGTTTTAAGAATTTTTTCCCGTTTAACTAGCTTTCGTAACTGGTCTTCAGACTGCTTTAACTCTAGCTGACCCATCTGACGATTGACACGAGCTTTTGCTAGTAGCCAAGAACCAATGCCAATGAGTCCTACTAACCCAGCATATAGAAGTAGTAATTGGCTCAAAAATCGGTTTGATTTGGCCATCAACATCTCTGGTGATACCCATGAGACAATCTTCCAATAATAGGATTTCGTATCAATTTGATTTTGGCTTGGTGCAAAAGCCTGTCCTGCTCCTGTACTAGATTTTTGTCCTTCAAGAAGTGGATAAACTGTAGTAAAAGTGAACATTCCCTCAGCAGTTTGGAATTGTCCCGATTCTTTTTGAGAAATTTGCTGCCATGCTTGAGGAAAAGTTTTGCCAAAAGTATGGTTTTTGCGATCGGGAAACATAAATCCCCATTCGTCCTCAGATTTAGCCCCTTTTAACCAATAACCATCAGCATTCAGCAGCATTCCCTGACTAGGTACGTTAGCGAAAGCTTGATTAAAATTATCCAGCAGTTTAGCACCGAAATAATTTAACACTACAATGCCTCGTTTCTGTCCACGACGATCAAAAACGGGTGTGCCAAAGCGGATCATTGGCTTCAAGGGTTGTTCAACCTCACCTCGTTCAATGTTGAGGTCAAGGGGAGAGACAAACACTTCTCCTTGCTTCAGCCGCAAAGTGTCATTAAACCAGTAGCGCTTGGCTTGCACTTGCAGTTTTTCTTCGGGGACAATCTCTGGTTCACCTTGTTTGAAGTTGACTCTGACAACTTCTTTACCTGATTGATCCAAAAAGCGAATTTGGTCGTAAAGTTTTTTATATTGAGAAAATGATAAGAATTCTCTGGATAGTGCCTGTTTATCTGCATCTACTCCTTCTAAAATTCTCTGTAGCTCGTTTTGTTTAGAAATGACAATCAAATCTGAAACAACGGAGTGAAAGTCTCCACTAATTACTTTTGTTTGTAAATCTACCTTGTCAAGTTCATTAGTTTTTAATACAATTTTCTCAGTCTGTACCTGTTGGTAATAAATAGTCCCTACAACACTTCCAAGGAAGGCCGATAATGGTAAAAAAACGGCTAAAAAGTGTTTGATTAAAATTCGTGAATGGCTCTGTGGTGACATATCTGATACTTAAGTACGATTCAGAAAAAAATCGGGCTAAAAATCAGCTAAGTTCCAGCTACGCCATATTTTCGGAGTCAAGGTTGAGAAAAGCTTTTTTCTCTTGGTAGGTATAGCTAATCAGCCCAGCTACCAAATTCACCATGAAATTGAATACTCTGCGACTTCTGGAATGTTCTAGTTGAACAATATTCCACCCTTTTTTGCTATTGTGGGTTAGACACTCTCATAGTCAGTACCGAAAAATTACCTAATTAGAAAATTACACTTGCAATTGCTTTTCAATACTGAAAATAAAGAGAAGCTATGGCTACGACAGGCTATTCGGCATCGCTAAAAATGGTTCTTTATTCTGTCGCTGCGATCGCACATCAATAGATTACGTACAATCTATCTAGAATCAGATTTGGCAAAACCGCTCATGTTAAACTACAATCCGCTACATTGTTTGCCATCTTCCGAAGAGCTACCCGACTCAAATGATACCCCTGTGGATAATGAAGTCCAAAATTTAATTCCCGGCTTACTGAAAACGACACTGGCTTTAGTTTGGTGCGATCGTTGGGATTGGTTTTTTGGTGTTGATATGGGTATTTATTATCACCCAGACAAACCAGCCATTGTCCCTGATGGGTTTCTCAGCTTAGGAGTTAAACGTGTAATTGATGAGGACTTACGCCTAAGTTATGTGCTATGGGAAGAAAAAAAGCTGCCAATTTTAGCACTAGAAGTTGTTTCTCAAATATATCGGGAAGAACATAGCAGCAAGAAAGAACTCTATGCCAAAGAATTAGGAATTTTGTACTATGTTGTGTATAGTCCCCTTCGCCGGAAAAAGACACCTTTGGAGGTGTATCACCTAGTTGATGGGGAATATATCTTAATGTCAGGAAATCCCGTTTGGCTACCAGAAATTGGTTTAGGAATTGGGCGAGAACGGGGAATTTATCAAGGTATAGTCCGGGAATGGCTTTACTGGTATGACGAGGAAGGGCAAAAATTGCTCACACCAGAAGAACGCATTAGAGAAGCGGAAGAACGCGCAGCTTTTGAAGAACAGCGACGTGTGGAAGCAGAACAAAAAGTGAAAATGTTAATTGAAAGGTTGAATGCGCTAGGTCTCGATCCAGAAAGTTTGTTATAGATTCACCAAATTTCGGAATTTTCGCTGCCTTAATGTGAATTTGGTTGCTGGCTTGGGAATTATATCTATAAAGTAACTCATAGCTTGACAGTACAAATGGGAAAAGCTAGTTGCTCAATAAATATATTTACCAAAACCTTCATCAAAAATATGGAAGTTAAATTAGGATTTGGAGCAGTCCCAAAACCTCAATATGTCTTTGTCAGCAAAGAAAGCGATCATTGTTGGTATATGCTTGCTGAAGATGAAAAACGCATCCCAATTTATGAAAGAGCCTTGACTGGGGTGATTACAGGGGTAGAAGTTAATAAAAAGGTTGAAACTAAATTCGGGCCAGTTGAAAAAAACGATTTATATATTTTGGCAGATAAACCTTATATTATCCGTTCAGGTAGCGACTCTTTCTTTTCTAAAAGTTTATTGTTATCTTTAGATACCCTTACTTATAAAGAATTGTGTAATCCACTAACGATCGCCGTTAGTCCTGGAGATAGTAATGTGGTTTTTTGTAAAATTTACGATCCAATAACTTATCGTTCTGTAGGTGTTAGTTGGGATGGACATAAGAAATTAGACTGGCAAGCTATAGGGCAAAAAGTAAGTTTAAAAATTAATCAAATTCACAATTTGAATCCAGATAAAAATCAATCTCAATCAGAAACAATTGACAATATAAAAACGCCTGAACCGCGTGATGTTTTTATAGCTAAAACTGACACATATTTAGCCCAATTAAATTGGACTCCAGAGCAGGGAAGGGATTATTTGCAGCAGAAATATGGCAAGCGATCGCGTCTACAACTCACTGATATAGAAATTTTGGACTTTATTGATTACTTGAAGCTACAACTAACTTAAAATAACTAGAGTTAAATAAAAGTATCTGATATTAAAATACTTGCATGAACTCAAGGGTTGATTTGTTGACTCGCATTACTCAAACTCCTGGTCAGTGTGGTGGTCGTCCTTGTATTCGAGGTATGAGGATTCGTGTGAGTGATATTTTAGAAATGTTGGCTGAGAATGTCAGTGTTTCTGAGATTTTAGAGGATTTTCCCGATCTTGAACTCGAAGATATCCAAGCCTGTCTATTGTTTGCAGCACGGCGAACAGACTTTCCTCGATTGACAGCATGAAAATTTGGATTGATGCTCAGTTGCCTCCTACATTAGCACTTTGGCTGACTGAGACTTTTGAGGTAGAGGCTACTGCCCTAAAAGAGCTTGGATTACGAGATGCTAAAGATGTGGAAATTTTTGAGGCAGCACGAGTCGCTAATGCAGTAATCATGACCAAAGATAGCGATTTTGTTGATTTGGCTTGTCGTTTAGGAATACCACCTCAAATTCTTTGGCTGACTTGTGGTGATGTCACAAATCGCAATTTGCAGCGACTACTTGCGATCGCTTTACCTGATGCAATAGAACAACTGCGCCAAGGAGAAGCAATTGTAGAAATTAGCAGTAGTTCATGAGTAAATTGCTCAACTCATACCAGTAGTACCGGGAAACTCAACTGTGACTACATCACCGGGGTTGAATGTTACTAAGTTGTCTCTTTACTTTCAGGGAGAATTGAAGCTGCGTACAGTAATGAGAATGATGCTAAATCAAGCTGATCTTCTCGTTGACTGGGAACTTCTAACCAAACTGGAATTGCATCTTGTAACATTTCTAAAAAATGTTCATAGCTGTTTCCCAAGTGTGACATCCCGGTAGGGCAGGTACATAAGCACACCACACACCATCTTCTTGCCAGATAACTGCTTTAATTTTCATCGCCAATCATCTCTACAAGATTGCGAATAATATTCTAGTGTCAGGCTCAGTGCGATCGCTTGTCCATTGTATTGAGGTGTTAGCCTCCCTGCGATCGCATCCGGAAATAATGAACAACTAGCTCTTACCTTAAACTCAATCACAGAAATAGCTAAATCAAGCCCTTTCAAAGACCTTGCTAACTTAGCTTCTGTTCGCGCCGCCCTAGATGATCCAGATCACGAATGGACATTTTGATTTTATAACAGCGCGATCGCTCTCCCAAAATCTTTCAAAAAAGCCTACGTTGGTAGGCTTTTTTCATGTACTACTAGGCTGACGGGCTACAAACGCTTTGAGAATAATAGCGATTAGAAGGCTGCACTTGATGCGATCGCAATAGTTGGGCTGTCTCTTCAATCCACAAATTAAAATCTGCCTTATAAGTTGCGCTCATAGCCTTTATTGATTAGCTGCATAGCTTAGGCAAGCCAAAATATCCTCTTGTGTCAAATAAGGAAAGTCATCAAGTAATTCCTCGTAGGTCATGCCAGAGGCAAGATAAGATAAAACATCGTATACAGTAATTCGCATTCCTCGAATACAAGGCTTACCACCTCGTTTTCTTGGTTCGATTGTAATAATGTTTTGATACTGCACAGCTATCAATCCTCAAAAATCTTCATCATCAACAAAAAATTCCGCATCGTCTTCTAATCGAGAATTACGCTGTCCAATACCAGCAAGTCCCCAAAGAGGTTGCAGCAGTGCCATGCCAATTAACCCTAAACAAGCACTAAAAGCTAACACTAAACCCAGTGGTATCTGAATCGATTGGAATGTTAAGAATTTTAACGATACGGGTGTGGCATTTTGAACTGAAATAATTGCGATCGCGATTACCCAAACCGCTACAACTAGAGATGTCAAAAATGGAGCGAAAGTTTTCATACTTTGAGCAAAGTTAGGAGTGAGATAACTGTTAATAGGAGTTAAGAATTATTAATTTATAACTCTTAATTTTTAACTGCTAATTCTTATCCCTCTAATTTAGCAATGACACTCTCTAACTCTTGGGCAATTTGGGTGAGTTTTTCGGGAGTGTTGGTTTCTAGGTAGACGCGCACCAGTGGTTCTGTACCGGAGGGACGCAATAAAACCCAGCTACCTTCTTCTAAATACAGCTTAATACCGTCTTTACGCCCGACTTCCTTGACTTTAATTCCTGCTACCTCTGTAGGTGGATTTTTAGTAAAGGAGCCGATGACGGCGGTTTTGTGCGCCTCTGTGAGGTGCAAGTCTAGGCGGTTGTTGTAAAGTGGGCCATCGGCTTCAGCGATCGCTTCCTTAACCATCTGACTTAAAGGTTTACCTTCATAAGCGATCGCTTCTGCCACCAGCATATCGGCTAATACCCCGTCTTTTTCGGGAATATGCCCGATAATACTCAAACCGCCTGATTCTTCTCCACCAATTAATACGGCAGTTTCCCGCATTTTTTCACCGATGTATTTAAAACCAACTGCTGTTTCGTAAATTTGCAGCCCATTTTTAGCAGCGAAATTATCCAGCAGGTGGGTTGTAGCCACAGTGCGGACTATCGCGCCGGTTTTACCTTTGTTTTTAATTAAATGACGTGCTAGAACTAACAACACAGTATTCGGAGTGAGGACAGTTCCTTGTTCATCAACAATACCAAAGCGATCGCTATCTCCATCCGTCGCCAAGCCCAAATCAGCTTGATCGCGGACTACAGCTTCCACTAACTCAACTAATTGTTCTCCTTTGGGTTCTGGCATTCCACCGCCAAATAAAACATCCCTCCAATCGTGGAAACTTTCTAACTGAACACCACTATGCTGCAAAACTTCATCTAAATAGCCACGGGAGGTAGAATACAAAGCATCGTACTTTACCTTTAAATTAGCCCTTTTGATCTTTTCTATATCAAGTAGAGTGTAGATAAATTGCAGGTAATCAGGTTTGGGATCGAAAATTGAAATTGAACCTGATGGGTTACTTCCAGGTAACTCATCCGATGCACTTTCTATATTTGCCACAATAGTATCAGTAATCTCTGGAGTGGCAGGCCCAGCATAATCGGGTATATATTTAATTCCACAGTAAGGTGCTGGATTATGACTAGCAGTAAACATTAACGCCCCTGCGGAATTTAGGTGACGGGCATTGTAGGCAATTACTGGTGTGGGGCAATCCCGAACGGTAATTTTCACAGTCCAACCTAAGTCTGCCAGTACTTGGGCCGCAGTTTTGGCAAACTGGTCAGCTAAAAAGCGAGTATCGTAGGCAATAAGTACTGGTCTATCTTTTGTGTAGGCTGTTTCCAAGTAAGTGGCAATTGCCCTTGTTACTTTTCGCACGTTGGGGAAAGTAAAGTCATCGGCAATAATCCCTCGCCATCCATCGGTGCCAAATTTTATCTTGCTAGACATTCTTGCCACTTGCTCCCGTACATTATCAGTACTATAAAAGCTTCCTGCAAAGCGTGTTTAGCAGCAACTATCCTCCGAAGTTCTTTTCTAAGTAAGGCTTAGTTTAAACTTCTCCCCACCGTATTTTCTCTCACTGTTTCTGAGCAATGTCAACCCCCGATCGACCTTTTGCCAGTTATCACCTTTGGTCTCTAGTTGCCCCAGCGACTGGGCAAGAACGCTGGCATTGCCAGATGAGACGGGGGTTTATCAAAGCACGGCAACACGAACCACAAGTCAAAGCACTGCTAGCGCAAGCCACTGCACCCCAGCGCATTGGCATACTCGCGCAAAAAGGTGTTTATGAGTTTCATCATCATAGGCATCTGCTGAAGCAATCAGATGGTGTAGAAAGAGTTGCACAGCTACTTAAATTAGGCAATTCAAGCGTTCAAGTTCAGCAACGCGTGCTGCAAATTTTGCAAAAATATCATAATGCGCCGTTGCTTTTGGATAAAGATATTATCCAATTAACTCCGGGTGATGAAGGTTTTCCTAAGCCAATAGTAGTTGAACAAGAGGATTATTGCTTTCGGTTATATGCGGCTATGGACTGCGTTTTCATTGAATCTGATAGGACTTTACATATTTTAGATTTCAAAACAGGTAAGTCAGCTTTTGACAAACGACAGGCATTAGTTTATTTGCTAGCTGCTCGTTATCTTTACCCTGAACACGAAGCTGTCGCATCATTTTATAATTTAGAAATATGTAAAAAGTCTGAGTTAATTAGCATCAATAATTACGAGTTAGAATCTTTAAAATTTGAGTTAGCTAATATTGCCCACAAGCACCAGCACGATTTGCAAAAATATCAGGAAAAAACTACTAATTTCAGTAAGATTTTTCCTGCAAATCCTGGCTCCCACTGCCGGTTTTGCCCGTTTAACTCCATCTGTGAGTTTGCCGATTTTAAGCAAACTCAATCATATCCACAGCCAAGTTTAAGAGTTAATAGCTAAGGTTCTTCAGTACGTAGTATGCTGGACTTTTAATTAAAGTCCTTTACTTACCCTGAGAATCAAGCCTTACAGGGAGTTATAGCTTCAATTTCTGAATCAAGGCTCAAATGCTAATACTAACGGCTGTTATTATTGCCCAGCAAGGATTTTAAGCTTATTTACAGACGTATTTAGCATAAGAAGTAATGAAGAGCCATAGCTAATTGGTTTACCTATTTATCTTGGTTCAATGTTCAAAAACATCTGCTAAATCCTCGTACTTTTATGGATTGAAGAAAAATATAGAATTAACTCAGGTCAGTCATGGTCTAAAATAATACTTTTCGATTCTGTAGACGAGCATGAGGCACTACAGAAACGTTTTGAATAGCTAAAAATATAGCCTCTTGGAAAAAGAGGCGAGCAACGCAATTTTGTAAAGTGCTAAGACCAAAAACGAAAATATGCTACTTCGAGATCCATAGGCACAGCCAAACCCAGGCATTGCAACGAAAAAACCTGGCTTTATTGATAATTCAACCCTGAACTAATACCCCATGTCCTAATTTAAAAAGGTGGTAATTCTTTAAGAATTGTGAACCGAATATGATTAATTGCCAAATCACCGATGGGGATATCTTCTTTGGTTAGCCGCGCACCTTGACTTGTCACGGTTTCAAAAGTGATACCTTTACCAATTTCAATGTGATACCAGCATAAGCCCATAAAAAAGCGCGTCGGATAAGGCCCACCTTCACCCACATCATCAGGATTTGATTCCATTGGCAACCAGCCAAAATTCGGGACGTAGAACTCCAGCCAAACATGATTAAAGTCTGGTTGTAGTGGTACTCCTAGTAAGTCACTATGGGGAGGACATTTGTACCTACCTACGGTGCGGCAGGGAATGTCATTCAAACGGGCTAGGGCAAGCAATACGCCAACATATTCCCCACAGGAACCAACGCCCCGTTCTAAAACTATATCTGGCGTGTCAATGTAAGGCTTAATACCGTAAGATAACTGGTCGTATACGTAGTTGCGGATACTGTGCATTTTCCGCAGTACATTGGTTTCAGAACCAATTGCTTCTCTGGCGGCACGGCGAACAATGGTAGTATCCATTGCTAAATCGTCGTCATCTACTAGGTAGCGTGTTTGTAATTCTGGAGATAGTTCAGGTATATCTTCAACATCTCTAGGTGTGATGCGATACTTAATTCCTCGAACTTCCACAAGTGCTTTCCAGCCAAATATATGCCGTTCACCTGGAGCAAGAGAATCAAATTTAAAGACTGCTACACGTTGCCCTTCTGTTACTTCTTCTGTAAAGGGTATACCAATTGCTTCAACGTGTTTCACCTTTTGACGCTCAGTTTCCGATGGTAGGGCGATGCGCCATTCTACATCAGGTAAATACACCTCGTCTAAGGGTGCAATTTCCTCAGCATAAGACATTTCAATGAGATAGCCATTAGAGAGAGCGTAGCGCTTATCTGGCTGGTAATGATAATGCAGGGGATGAATAAAAGTGCGATCGCGGAATGTTAGCTCATGACTCGGATCGGCATTGGGGTTATCCCGGATATAAGGCTCCTCTGAGGCGTAGGCAACATAAATACTTTCTTTACCTGTTTCGCCATTTTTATGTATTGCTATACCTGTAGGACATTCAAACGGTGTCAGGACACTAAATTGAAGTTCTCCTGTTGCCCTGTCCATTGCGTACACTGATTGTTCGGTGCGATCGCAAATCCATAGCATTTCTTGGTTAACTGCTAAATTCTCTATCCCAACTCCAGGGGCATAAAATCTGGTAATCTCTTTTCGGGTTTCGCGGTCATAAACCAAAATGTAGCCCAGCCGTTGGCAGCTGACATAAACTGTTGTTTCCCAAACAGCAACGCCGTCAGCCGGATAAGGCAATGTCACAAAATGTTCCAGACCTAAAGCATTGAGCTTGCACAAGTAAACACTATTTTCTCGGCTCACCCACAGGGAATCTTCCCATACCGCTAAACCAGTGACATCGGTAAATTCTTTAACTTGATGGGGATTGAGAATTTTGCTGTTGTCAGAGGTGGGATCAATCTCCAGTAGATGCCCTTTAATACTGTCAATGGCAATGAGTCTATCTTTAATGAAAGTAATGCCACACAGGGTAGCAGCAGTAAGCGGTCGAATTGTTTTTTGCCCAAACATCTGGCTAACGGTCAAAGTGGGGAGTGCAAAACTCATATTAAGCATATTTATTGAATGGTTTAGCACGCCTGGGTAATTCAAAATTCAAAATTCAGCTGGAAAAGTTTGCTAGATTGGGAAACCCTAATGGCACTCCAGTTTACTTGAGCGGCGAAATACACAAGGGACTGGCTCAACTTTCCGCAAAATTAAAAATGAAGAAATGCAATCGTGCCATACATCCTGGCTATTGACTACGGGATGAAATGAAAGGAATGGCAGCCTAAAATTAATTGTGACATATCCTCTGTAACAAAGCTTCAAAGCTCTATTACTCATAATTATCGGTAAAATGTGTTCCGATCAACTCTTTCGTGAGAAATAATACTATGTCAAAATGGGGGGATTTACAAATGTTAAGAATTACATATACATTTATCAAGCAAGACAGGAGGAAAAATGTCCTCACTCTTGAACTGCTCTCACCAGAGCAAGCTTGGTTTAAAACCCCATTAATGATAGTTCAATGACTTCAATGACTTAAATTCATCCGGGGTCAAATCCCCAACTGAAAAGTTCCTTCCGTCTCCTTCACATATCTAGGCGATCGCCTTAATGTAACTTTAGAAGATGGAATTCCTGCCATCACTAAATTATGATCGAATTTTGTAACCATTTGCTGTGACCTACACGATGTCTGCTAATTCTCTGCCTGAAGGTGCCGCCGTTTGGCATAGTTTAGAAGTTGATAAAGCGCTAGAACTGCTCGATAGTAATGCAGACAGTGGCTTAACACCTCAAGAAATTCAACAGAGGTTGCAAAAATACGGCCCCAACGAACTTGAAGAAAGTGCTGGCCGTAGTGCTTGGGAAATTCTGCTAGATCAGTTCAAGAACATTATGTTGTTGATGCTGATTGGCGTAGCTCTGATTTCTGGGTTTTTAGACCTGATGGCTTTGCGGGCGGGCGATTTGAAGCCCGGTGAAGTGCCATTTAAAGATACGATCGCTATCTTAGCAATTGTGATTCTCAATGGCATACTCGGTTATGTCCAAGAAAGCCGTGCCGAAAAAGCCTTGGCAGCCCTGAAAAAAATGACTTCTCCCTTAGTACGGGTCATCCGCGACACCAGACTGGTGGAGATAGCAGCCAAGGAACTAGTTCCAGGGGATGTAATGCTGCTGGAAGCTGGAATGCAGATAGCTGCGGATGGACGTTTGATAGAACAGTCTAATTTACAAGTGCGTGAGTCGGCATTGACTGGTGAAGCCGAAGCGGTGAATAAACAGGCATCACTAAAATTGCCGGAGGAAACATCATTAGGCGATCGCCTTAATGTCGTGTATCAAGGAACCGAAGTAGTCCAAGGACGCGGTAAGGTTCTGGTGACTAACACCGGCATGACAACAGAATTGGGTAAAATTGCTGCGATGTTGCAGGCGGTGGAAAGTGAACCTACGCCTTTACAGCAACGTATGACTCAACTGGGTAATGTCCTAGTTACGGGTTCTTTAATTCTGGTGGCGATCGTTGTCGTTGGTGGTGTCATCAAGGACGGAGGTTTTAAAAACATCCAAGAACTCTTGGAAGTTTCCTTGAGTATGGCGGTTGCTGTGGTACCAGAAGGTTTACCAGCTGTAATTACCGTTACACTGGCACTGGGAACCCAGCGAATGGTGCGCCAAAATGCCTTGATTCGCAAACTGCCAGCAGTAGAAACATTAGGTTCTGTAACAACCATCTGTTCTGATAAAACCGGCACTCTGACTCAAAATAAAATGGTCGTGCAATCGGTTTATACCAATGACAAAACTTTTCGCGTCACCGGCGAAGGTTATGCTCCTACAGGGGACTTTCAGTTAGATGGTCAAAAAGTTTCCTTAGAGGAGTCTCCAGAAATTTCCGCGTTATCAGTCGCCTGTGCTGTTTGCAATGATTCAGTGTTGCAAAAAGAACAAGGTGAATGGGCAATTTTGGGAGATCCGACAGAGGGGGCATTAGTTAGCCTGGCGGGAAAAGCCGGAATCGAAAAAGACCAGTGGAACAGTAAGTTACCTCGCGTCGCTGAGTTCCCCTTTTCTTCGGAACGCAAGCGGATGAGCGTGATTTCTCAAGTGGAGGGAGTCGCCACAGGTGAAGCGTCTTCGAGAGGCGTTGACCCAGCGATCGCCGATTTTCTCCAATCTGAACCTTACTTAATGTTTACCAAAGGTTCTCCAGAGTTAACCTTGGCACGTTCCACTCAGATTTATTTGGGCAATCACTCGGCCCCCTTAACCGAAGAACAACGCCAGAAAATTTTGGCAGAAAATGACCAAATGGCTAGTAAAGGTTTACGGGTACTAGGTTTTGCCTACAAATCTCTTGCGGAAATTCCACCGGAAGGTTCAGATGAAGCATCTGAGCAAGGCTTGGTATGGCTGGGATTGGTGGGAATGCTGGATGCGCCACGCCCAGAGGTGAGGGCAGCAGTCCAAGAATGTCGGGATGCAGGTATTCGCCCAGTAATGATTACTGGCGACCACCAATTAACAGCACGAGCGATCGCTACCGATTTGGGAATTGCCCAAGAAGGCGATCGTGTTCTCACAGGTCAAGAATTGCAACGGATGAGTGACGAGGAATTAGAGCAAAACGTTGACCTGGTGAGCATCTATGCTAGGGTTTCCCCAGAACACAAACTGCGAATTGTCCAAGCACTGCAACGCCGGGGTCGATTTGTCGCCATGACGGGCGATGGTGTTAACGATGCCCCAGCCCTCAAACAAGCCGACATCGGTATTGCAATGGGCATTACTGGCACTGATGTCAGTAAAGAAGCCAGCGATATGGTGTTACTTGATGACAACTTCGCTACAATTGTCAGCGCCACCAAGGAAGGTAGAGTTGTTTATACCAACATTCGCCGCTTTATTAAATACATCTTGGGCAGTAACATTGGTGAAGTTCTGACAATTGCCGCTGCACCCTTAATTGGTTTGGGAGGCGTTCCCCTGACTCCCTTACAAATTTTGTGGATGAACTTGGTGACAGACGGTTTACCAGCCTTGGCATTAGCTGTGGAACCTCCAGAACCGGATGTCATGCAACGTCCGCCTTTTAGCCCCCGCGAAAGTATTTTTGCTAGGGGATTGGGTTCTTACATGATTCGCATTGGGATCATTTTTGCCATTATCAGCATTGCCTTAATGTGGTGGGCTTATCAACATACCCATGCTGCTGGGTATCAGGGCGATCCCGAAGCTTGGAAAACAATGGTATTTACTACCTTGTGTATTGCCCAAATGGGACATGCGATCGCTATTCGCTCTAACAATCGCCTAGCCATCGAGATGAATCCCTTCTCTAATATATTTGTACTAGCGGCTGTTGTCGTCACCACGATTTTGCAGCTAATGCTAGTTTATGTTCCACCCCTGCGAGATTTCTTTGGTACTCACTACCTGAATATGCAAGAGTTGGGGGTTTGTATTGGCTTCAGTGCCTTAATGTTTGTCTGGATTGAAGCGGAGAAGATATTTCTGCGGATTATGGGCAAGAAGGCTGTGTAAATTGGGCATGGGGAATTGGGAATGGGAAATGGGGAATGGGGCATTGGTTATTCTCTTCTACCCCTCTAATCTTTTACTTCTTATTTTTCTCCATCCTTCCTAATGCTCAATTCCCAATTCCCAATTCCCAATTCCCAATCCCTGCTATGTACCTGAAAACTCTAAACCTCCGACAATTTCGCAATTATCAAGACCAAAAGGTTGAATTTACTGCTGCCAAAACAATTTTGGTAGGTAATAACGCTCAGGGAAAATCGAATTTGTTGGAGGCGGTAGAGTTGCTGGCGACATTGCGATCGCACCGCATGACCCGCGATCGCGATTTGGTTCAAGAAGGGGAAGCTATAGCCCAAATTAATGCCACCCTTGAGCGACAAACAGGCGTTAGTGACCTTACCTTAACCCTCCGGCGCAATGGTCGCCGGAGCGTTGCTCTCAATGGTGAGTCTATCCGCCGTCAAATGGATTTTCTCGGCGTTCTCAACGCAGTGCAGTTTTCCAGCCTGGATTTAGACCTAGTACGCGGCGGCCCGGAAGGTCGCCGCAACTGGTTGGATACACTCTTAATTCAACTCGAACCAGTTTATGCTCACATTTTGCAGCAGTATAATCATGTATTACGCCAGCGCAATGCCTTTTTAAAACGCCATGTAGAGACTTTGGATGCAACGTCTCTACACTCAGAACTGGCGGTATGGGATGCACAGTTAGCGACCACAGGAACCAGAGTAATTAGAAGACGCGATCGCGCCATCCAAAGATTGGCTCCTATTGCTAGTGCTTGGCACGCCAGTATTAGCGGTAGTACAGAAGTTCTACAAATTAAATATGTACCTAATATTCCTTTAGAGGATAACCAGCCAGAAGAAGTACAGCAAGCTTTTTTAGCAAAAATTCAGCAGCGAGCCGTTGCTGAAATGCACCAAGGTACTACTCTTGTCGGCCCCCATCGAGACGAAATAGAATTAACTATTAACCAGACACCCGCTCGTCAATACGGTTCTCAAGGTCAACAACGAACGCTGGTTCTAGCCTTAAAATTAGCCGAATTACAATTAATTGAAGAAGTCGTCAAAGAGCCACCATTGCTATTACTTGATGATGTTCTTGCCGAACTAGATTTATCCCGTCAAAATCAATTGCTTGATGCTATTCAAGACCGCTTTCAAACCCTAATTACTACCACTCACTTGGGTTCTTTTGATTCCCAGTGGTTAAAGTCCTCCCAAATTCTTTTTGTGAAAGCAGGAGAAATAATCGCAAATTAATGATGATTTAGGATTAGCCCTTTCAAGATGACTCTAAAATCTCTTTTTTTCTCTGTGTTGGGCCAGTTGCTACAACGGTGAGAATCCCTGCAACGTACTGGCTTCTCTACACCTCTGAGGTTTAAAGGTAGTTAAATAAACTACCTAACAACTATAAAACACATAGATGAAAAGGGATTTGTTAACCGTTTAATTCCTTAAAAATGGCTGATTGACAATAGTTAATATTTATGGGTCAGGCTGAAATCCTAATTTTTATTGACGTTTTTCTAACCTTTTAAAAACGTTGAGAATCAGAAAAGTCAGTAGAGTACCAATCAATCCTAACTGCCACAAACCACAACCGGCAGCAATTCCCAATGCAGCCGAAACCCAAATAGCTGCTGCTGATGTGAGTCCGTGAATTTCAAGTTGCTGTGATTCTTGAGAAGATTGGCGCACAATTTCTCCAGCACCGAGAAATCCTACACCGGCTGCAATTCCTTGAATGACGCGGCTAAGTGCATCAGGACTATTTTGCAATCCTCCTGTTTGCATAATTATCAAGGTAAACACAGCTGAACCTAGACTCACTAGCGTGTGAGTTCTTAAACCAGCTGGTTTGCGGCTAATTTGGCGTTCTAAGCCGATAATCGCTCCTATAAATAACGCAAAGCATAATCTGAAGCTGATATTTAGCCAATCATTAGTTGCAATGTAGTAAGTGTTTGGCAATGTTTAGTCTGGTGTAAATAATTTTATATACATAGTACAGCACGGGAAAATGCAGTTACCATCTCAATTAACAAGACTTGGGAAAAAATACCTTTGTTAAAGGTTGGCAACTTTCCGCCAGAGTGTACTAGGTTAATTATTAATTTTTTTACAAAATAGTGCAAAAATATTTTACTCTTTATATTGGTAGAGTCTAATTCAATGGATGTAATTGAAAGTTTATATCATCTAGTCATCTGCTTTATTTTTTGAACTTAATCTTGGCTTAATAGGCAATTTCTGAAAGGTTAAGGTGTTCAGATCCCCGACTTCTTAAAGAAGTCGGGGATCTGAACACCTAGGAAAATTAATGAGACAGACCACTAGCAATTAACCCCTAATAAGGTCAGCAAATTAAATGTAAATACTGGAAACTCCTCCTAGTAGAGAGTCAGTGGATTTATGGCTGATAACGCACCCGAAGGAAATGCCTGTGGCTACAAATAGACAACTAACAAATTGAGTGGACAAACTCTACTGGCTAGACCAAATTAAATTACAAGACCGCGCCAAAGTAGGTGACAAAGCATTTTACTTGAGCAGAATCATGCAGCGTGGCTATCCGGTGGTGCCTGGTTTTGTCGTTTCGGCAGAAATTTTGCGGCAATTTCTTGAAAATCTCAATAGTTCAGAGTCATTAGTAGCTGACTTACCCCATTCTTCGTTACATCTAGATGTTACTAATTGGCGGCAACTTCAGCAGGTAGCTGGTCGCTTGCGCCAAGAAATTCTCACTGCGACTGTGCCGCAGCAGTGGGTGAGTACAATTTTCCAAGCAGCTAAGGAATGGCAAACTAGCTGTCTGATTCTTCGACCTACCTTATCAATATCAAATACGACTCCAGGTATAAAGAATATATCTGGTTTGCTGGAGTCGGTGTTTTGCCAGTGCGAACCTGAAGCGATCGCTTGGGCGTTAAAGCGCACTTGGAGTCAGATATTTCGTGCCAGAAGTCTCCTATATTGGCAACGAGCAGGAATTAATCTACAACAAATAAATCTAGCAGTTTTGGTGCAACCTGTTGAGAATGCGATCGCCAGTGGTTTGCTCAAAGCCAACTCCTCTGGGTGGGAAATTGAGGCTACTAGGGGATTAGGAATTGCGATCGCTCTTGGTGAAGTCCAGCCAGATATTTACTACATTCAACAGGCAACGGGGGTTGTGCTTGAGCAACAGTTAGGCAATAAAATGCTGGCTTATGGTGTGAATGATGCAGCATCTGAAGCTTTTTCGCAACCCACACCTAACTCAGTGCTAACACCAGATCATATTTCTCTAAATACCTACGTACTTCAAAAAGCCCAACAAGAACAGTACGCTTTACAAGAAGAATATTTACAGCAAATAATTGCTCTGGGAACTCAACTAGTAAGTGAACTAGGCAAAACTTTCACTATTAAATGGACTATTGCTCAACAAACCACATCTAACAAACTCTACATCACACAAGTTAGTTCTCCCCAATCTGTAATTCCCCACGGACAATTCATCAGGGGACTAGGAGCAGCAGGGGGACGTGTTGTGGCCAATGCCTTAGTAATTAATAATTCACAACAGAAACCCGAACAACTACCCAAGGATGTGATTTTAGTAGTACCAACAATCACTCCTGATTGGCTACCATTACTACACCAAGTTGCTGGTATTATCACAGAACAAGGTGGATTAACCAGCCATGCCGCAATTCTGGCGAGAGAATTAAGGATCACAGCAGTAGTAAACGCAACATCTGCCACAACCTTAATCCAAACGGGCGAACGACTACTGCTTGATGGCGACAGAGGAGAAGTTTATCGCATCAAAGGAGACTCAAAGGAGGAGATGGAGAAAGAGAGAGAAGAAAAACTTCTTTCCCCACATCACCCCAACCCGAAAGCGCCCTATCCTACTTTTACTTCTCATCTACCCATGATTGCTACCCAACTACTGGTTAACTTGAGTCAGTCCAGTTTAATAGAACAAGTGCAAAGCTTCCCTGTAGATGGCGTGGGATTATTGCGCTCAGAATTGATGGTATTAAATATATTGGACGGACAACATCCCAATAGTTGGATTTTAGGCGGTCGTCAGGCAGAATTATTAGAGTTATGGTCTGAGCAGATTAGGCAATTTGCTCGTGCTTTTGCACCAAGACCAGTTTTTTATCGTTCTTTAGATTGGCGATCGCAGGATTTACCATCATTGAGTGATAATTTAGAATATTCACCCCAGTCGATGTTGGGTGAACGCGGCACCTTCAGCTATTTACGAAATCCCGCAGTGTTTGAGTTAGAACTGCAAGCTTTAGCAAGGGTACAGCAGGCTGGTTACAGCAATGTCAACCTACTATTACCATTTGTGCGGACTGTAGAAGAATTTGTCTTTTGCCGTCGCAAAGTTGAGCAAGCTCTTTTAACCGAGGTGTCGCAGTTTCAATTGTGGATGATGGCGGAAGTGCCAAGCGTACTATTTTTGCTGCCGGAATATGTGAAAGCAGGTGCAGCCGGAATTTCCATTGGTACAAACGACCTAACCCAATTATTGCTCGGAGTGGATCGAGAACAAGGACAGCTAGCAAAAGTATTTAATGAACGTCATCCCGCAGTTATGGGTGCGATCGCTCAACTGATCCAAATGGCTAAAAGTGCCGGTATACCTTGTTCAATCTGCGGTCAAGCACCAGCCCTCTATCCAGAAATCATCGATAAATTAGTGGAATGGGGCATAACTTCCATTTCTGTTGAACCGGAGGCAGTTGAGCGAACATATCAGGCGATCGCTCGTGCTGAACAACGCCTAATTTTAGCAGCAGCGCGTCGTCAACAATAGGCGCAAGGGCATAAGAAACACCTGATGAATAAATTTATTAAGAAGTATTATCTATTATAATACTTTGTCACACAATGAATTACAGTATTTTACACAAGAAAAGCGCTTTAAGTAGATGGGCGTGACTAAATATAATATGTTCTGTAATTGCGAACAATGATTTTTTCTAGGTTAGCTCGCACTAAAAGCTGACGAAATTATTTTGAAATATTTTCCGAAAGGCAAGGTATTTTCTCTGTAGTCTATATAGATTTTATTTTTATGCGCTAGGGCGGAAACTAGTCAAAATCTTTGGAGATCCTATTCATAGTTTAGATTTGCTTTGGCAAAACAGAGATATTTTTAATAAATTTTGATTGATTTGGAGTTGAATTTATGAATAAAAAAATTCTCGTATTTATTACAACAGCAATTGTGGCTTGTATTTCCATTGCTAGTCTGACAGCAACAATTGTAACTTGGGATTCGTGGACAGATTCACAAACTTCAAAAGCTGTAGCTCAAAAAACTAATAGTTGCCCTGGTGCTTCAACAAAGACGTGCTTGGATATTGATGTTTATGAAGCTCTAAATCTCATGCCAAGAGAAAATAGACCATTATTAAATCCAAGTCTTGGAGCTCAATACGGTGGAACTTCTTCTCCTCCCAATCCATTAGTTATTAAATCAGGAGAATCGGTAAACTTTTTTATTGGCCCTCAATACTTCTTACCTGCATCCTATCAAGAAAATGGTACAAAGTATGTTCCTCATGTTGGTGCTGGTACCACATGGCCAATTTTATATCCTAGCTCAACAATTTTTACGAATAATAAGGTGACATTTAACTCCGGCATTTCATCAAATCCGCAAACAGTAGTAAAACAATTTACACACGCAGGCCCAACGGATGAGCCTCCTTCCCCTGCTTCTGCTCAATACTTAATTGCTAGTGGCCCCATAACTTATAATAATCTGGGAGAGTTTGTGGCAACAGCAAGAATTCAAATGATCAGACACTTTTGGATAGGTTGCTCTCCTTCTAGCTGGTTATTCGTACCGAACAAAAATGACTTATGTTCCGTTGGACAATCACAAGGAGGACATAGTGCCTCAAATCAAGATAAGCTGATTGATATCACTGTTTCTCGCCTGATTAAAGTAGTTCCTAGTATCACGATTAATCCTAATTTACCGATTAATCCT
Source organism: Nostoc sp. UIC 10630 (assembly GCF_010747425.1). Taxonomy (NCBI): domain Bacteria; kingdom Bacillati; phylum Cyanobacteriota; class Cyanophyceae; order Nostocales; family Nostocaceae; genus Nostoc; species Nostoc sp. UIC 10630. The sequence goes on along the minus strand of NZ_JAAGOG010000009.1, from coordinate 2,723 downwards.
AGTTTCCCAATTAAATTAAATCCATAAGCGGCTTCCAGACGAAATACTTTCCAAACGTCCCTAAAGCAGCGAATAGTAATCATCGTTGGTGTTGTACATAGCACATTCAGCTTTATACAACACCGTCAAAATGTTTGTTCAATATCGATAAATTGCTACAACAGGTGTGCTATATGGAACCTGTTCTGGAGGAACAGCGTAAACCGTGCCACCATTTAATAAAGTATGAGCAGCAACAAAATCCAACAAATCTTCATCACCAGTTTCTTTTTCTGGGTGCAAATAAACCGTTTCTGAGGTTGGATCGAATAAACCCCACTGTTGTTGACCAACTGCAACTAATAATGAATCCACTCGTTGGTAATAAGCTGCTGAGACAATTTCTTTCAGGTTGTTAGATGCCTTACCAGTACCACCACCAAACAATTCGTGAAATTGCTCTAAAAACCCTTCTTGAGACTTCTGGAAATCAGCCTCGACAATCGGCCAAGCTTGGTCATGTAACTCTTGGGCACTGAGAATTTCTGGATTACCAGTAATAGCTTCATCCATCAAATGCTGGTAAGTATTTGCCTGTTTATATAAAGGCAAGAGATACTCTACCCCAGCCAGTACCAAAGGCGCTTTTTGCAATTTCAGTTTCTCATGTAATGCGCGATCAATAATCTGAAAGAATTGTAGTATGTATTCTTGTTGTTTATCTCTGTCTGGACTTCCCTGACCGTGAAATGTGCCTGACTGCGAAAAAGGATTAGTGGTTCCTCCTTTTGATGGTGCGAGGTGGAACTCACCTTCTTGGGCAGTCTCGTCTATTTGCAGAGCTTCATCTCGACTTTTAGGGAGATTTTCTACTTCCACCTCATTAACACTGTAGCGTGTTCCTTCAAAGAATCTGACATCTTTTTGGCTCAACGCCAGCATATAAAAGCGACCATTGCCATTTAAAATTGGCAGCAGTGGCTTGATGTGAAATCGGTCTGTAACCACAACCAACTCTTGAAAATCAATTGGCAGAGGATAATAGCGAAAAATATTTTCAGAAATAAAAATCGCTAACCCTGGTTCTCCCTTTTGCTCCCAAAACTCTTGGGTATCAATTTCATGGGATTTTTCCAATAATGCGATCGCATCTTTCTCCTCCAAACCCGCATCAATTAAACGAGTCTCCGCTTCCTTGACCAAATTTTTAAAGCGAATTGGATTTTGTCGCACTTCTGGCCCGGCTGGGTGCATTGGCATATAAATTGAAACACAATTTCCTTTTGGCTGTTCTATTAATGTCTTTATTTCTTCTCTAGAGATTAATTCCATAAGATACCCCTCCTATGAACGCGATCAAAAACATCAGATCAGACCATCGATTTTCAATGATCTGATAGGACGTTATTCTCAGATGGTGGTCAAAGTCCGACCGTTTGTCTCTGAGTTTATTTCACCTTAAGGAGGGTTTAGTTGCATCTTTCTTTTGATAGGCAATATTCATCAATAGAATTACTAATGAAAACCCCAATTTAAAATCTGAAATCGCCAGGAGCATCAAATGTTTGGCGTGTTAGAGTTAGTGCTTTCTGACTTGATTCCGATTCTACTACCTGGCTTGCTAAGACCTAAAGTTACTCGTTTCATAATCCAGTACAAACCTGCAAGTACCACAAAGGTGATAGCAATAATTACTAAGGGTTGTTTTCCCAGAATTTCTTCTACTCCTTTAGTAAGTAAGGCATCGGGTTGAGTAATAAAATCCCAACTGTTGAAACGTAAAAATCGTCCCCAATAAACACCAACAGCGCAGAGAAAATGTGTAATTAACTCAACGCGCCAAATCCATTGACTCTTACCGATACGATGTAAGTAGTAACCCCAATTAATTAACGAGATTACATAAGCTTCAAATCCACCGAGAATTACTAGCAAATACAGAGGTATGAGTACTAAAGTAATCATCCACACAGATTGAATTGTGCGGATATCATCTATCAAGTGGATTACATCGGTCAACAAATACGGTGCATTTGGTAAGAAAGCATAGAAAACTAAGAATCCTAGCCACCAAAGCCAAGTGCCGCCGCGCCTCATGCGAAATAGCCATACACTCAAGACCAAAGGTATAAAAGCCAGAAATAAATTCCAAGTCATCCACCTCATATTAATTTGCAATACTTGTATAATTCTGGCTATCAATTCTTCTTTCATAGGTGCTAACTCAGAAGATGTTTGATTGTTCTAGATTGACTCTGTAATGTTAGTGTTAATAACCTCAGTGATTGACTGATGAAATTTTTTACCCCCAAGGAAATTTATTTCCTCTAAGAGCAGACAAGGCTTTTGTGTCACTTAAAAGGAAATGCACACTTAATATTATGTCTGAAATTTATAGTTTTTATGTTTTTCATACTGGGGGATTAAATTTATCAATCAATCAGCTTAAATCACTAGTATAGCCAGAAAATCATCAGGGTAAAATCTACCACTGAGACGAAGCCTGAGCAACCAAAACACCACGAATAACTTCTAGTGGACTTTTTTAATTGCAATGTTGCCCCTGTCCTGGGTATCATATTTATTCCATTTTGTCCTGCTAGAATTCCAGAAGCACCTTAAAACTTTTGCCAAGACCACATCCCCAACCTCCTCAGTTTACAGAGCTATAGGAATCATATTTGATTTTTGAAAAAGACTACGAGATAATACTGAGGTAAATATCGGTCTAAGAGTGAACCATG